>JALVZI010000180.1 GCA_027022125.1 Anaerolineae bacterium
GGCGCTCAATGCGATTTTCGTTCAATTGGGTGAAGCCAAATTGAATTTGGCACACACGCTGAAAGTGGTGCTGGAAAGCACGCACATCCTGCCTGATGTGGCGTTCAGTATGGTGCTGCTGCCCCGACTGTCTGAACCGGGGGCGTGGCGCATTGCGGCATCTACCACCGACCTGCTCCCCGCCGATACCATCATCCCCCCCGAAGATGCCACATGGCTGGACGATGCGCCGCCGATTTTTTTCGCGGGGGAAGAATGCGGCACATCGCTGCCGAAATTGTTTGCCCCCCTGCCGACAAAATGTATCACCGCAGTGATGCTCCGTTCCAATGAAGAGGTGGTCGGCGCGCTGGCGGTCGGTCAGCGGTCGGCGCGCACGCTTGCCGATGACGAGCAGACGTTTTTGAAATCGCTGGCGCTGGAAGCGGGGCTGGCGGTGCGCAATGCCCGCACATTCGCCAGAGAACGGGCGCACGTGCAGCGGCTGGAAGAATTCCGGCGTATGCAAGCCACGTTTTTTTCCGCCATCGGGCACGAATTGAAAACACCGCTGGCGGTGCTGAAAATGCTGGCGCCGTCGCTGCCGCAATTGCCGCAATTGCCGCCCGAAACACAGGCAGAAATCACCGATACCATCACCCAGAATCTCGACCGGCTGGAAAACCTCATCCGCGATTTGCTGGAAAGTTCGCGGTTGGAGGCGCACGCTGTAACCCTGCGCCCGCGTCCGGTGGATATGGCGGCGCTCATTGAAACCGTCGCCAAAAGCCACCAGCCGCTGCTGGCAAAAAAACGCCAGCAATGCCGCACCACCATCGCCGCCGATTTGCCCCGCGTGTGGGTTGACCCGCGCCGCGCCGAGCAGGTGCTGTCGAATTTGCTGCAAAATGCCGCAAAATTCTCGCCACCCGACAGCGAAATCGAAATTGCGGCAGAGCAGGCGGGCGACATGCTGCAAATCTGCGTTTCTGATGCGGGGGACGGCGTGCCGTCGCAACACCGCGATTTGATTTTCAACAAATTTTATACCACCAACACCGAAAAAGCCCTCGCCGGGGTGGGACTGGGACTGTTCATCTGCCGCGAACTGGTCACGCAATCCGGCGGTAAAATTTGGGTCGGCGATAGCGCGGCGGGGGGCAGTCGTTTCTGTTTCACCCTGCCCATCACCAAAGAGGAGACGGATATTCCCGATGGAAAAAGCGAATAAGAAAATTTTGGTCATTGATGATGAATTGGATGTTACCAAAGCCGTGCGGTTGACCATCACCCTGCAAGAGCCGAATTGGCAGGTGATTGAAGCCAATAATGGCGAAAAAGGATTGGTGATGGTGGATGCGGAAAAACCCGATTTGGTGCTGCTCGACCTGCAAATGCCCGATATGTCCGGGTTTGATGTACTGAAAGAATTGCGATTGTTTTCTGATGTGCCGGTTATTATTTTAACGGTGGAAGATGACGAGTTGGCAAAAGTGCACGGGCTGGAGTTGGGCGCGGATGATTATATCGTCAAGCCGTTTGGGCATTTGGAATTGCTGGCGCGCATCCGCTCAGTGTTGCGCCGCACCGAAGGCACTATCAGCCGCAGTACCACAAAACCGTATCAATATGCCGGGTTGCGCATCGATTTTCAAACGCGGCAGGTGTATCGAGATGGCAAACCGGTTTCGCTCACCGCCACCGAGTTTCGGTTGCTGGAAGTGCTGGCGCAAAATGCGGGGTGGGTCGTTACCCCCGATGCGCTGCTGGGGAAGGTGTGGGGTCATTATGCCACCGAAAGCACCGATTATTTGAAGGTGTACGTCCATCGCCTGCGACAGAAAATTGAACCTGACCCGGCGCATCCGCAATTTTTGCACACCGCTCGCGGCGAAGGGTACTGGTTCGCCCCGCCGGAAGAATCGCAGAGTGGCAAAGTTGCAGGGTAGCAAATTCGCCCACTCGCTATTTGCTGCTCGTCATTCGCTATTCGTCATTCGCTATTCAAAATAGACACCCCGCTTGACGTTTCCATCAAGCGGGGCGCTTGCTATCGCGGCGTTAATGCCACGGACGAGAGGAGGAAGCAAGCATATTCAGATTAGGCGGCGTGTCCCTGACCGTGCCCCATCGTCTGGGAACTACCCAGCGACAGCGCTGCCCACGCGGCGAGTACCGCCACCACCACACCGACGATGATGTCATTCCACATCGCAGCTGCAGTGCCACTGTACGCCAGAATAAACGGGGCAATAATCAACCACAAACCCAGCACGGCGTTAATCCAGTTCAGCGATTTGATGGTACCTTCTTGGTTGACCAGCGCTGCCCATCCGGCGAGCACAATCAGCACCACACCGATGATGATGGCGTCCCACAGGGCGGCTCCCACTGCCAAATACCCCAGCAGGAACGGCGCAATCACTTCCCACAATCCAAACAATGCCACAATCCAACTTAACGTTTTCGCGGTTTTCATGATAACCCTCCTTTTCGGTTATTTTTAGTGGTTTCCGCAACCACGTGTGTTTGATTACCTTTATGCTCTATTTATATCAGACACACGTGAATATGCCGGTAGCAAAAAGTAAACATTCGGTTAAAAAAAACGGGCAACCACAGTGGTTGCCCGTGTTCAGACGACACGCAAACCATTTTATTTCGCCGATGGGGGATATTCTACTGTGGAGAGACAATCGTCTATCAATTTTTCGATGGACGGATGTTCGGTGGCAGACGGCGAAATGTGCAGTAGAAATTCACGGTTGCCCGCCGGACCCGTTATCGGCGACAGAATCAGCGCGCGTGGTATCAACCCATGCGCTCGCACCCACTGCAAAATTTCAACCAGCACCGCTCGATGTACGGCACGTTTTCGCACCACTCCGCCAACACCCACCGCATTTTTCGGCGCTTCAAATTGGGGTTTTATCAGAGTGACAATATCCGCCTGCGGTGCAAGCCATTTTTCAATTGCCGGTAACAGTATTTTCAGCGATATAAATGAAGCGTCCACCGTTACCAGCGAGACAGGTTCCGGCAGCGCGGTAACATGCCGAGCGTTGGTGCGCTCCATCACCACCACCCGCGCATTGGTGCGGAGTTTCCATGCCAAATCGCCATATCCCACATCGATAGCATACACTTTTGCCGCACCGCGCTGCAACAGCACATCGGTGAATCCGCCGGTGGATGCGCCCACATCCGCACAAATGCGCCCGGCGGGGTTAATGGCAAACGCATCGAGCGCCGCCGCCAATTTATACCCGCCCCGGCTGACATACGCCGATTTCTGTTTGGCGGCGATTGCCGCATCTGCATTTACTTTTGCGCCGGCAGTGATGACCCGCTGCCCGTTCACCGATACTTCGCCCGCCATCAGCATCGCTTGCGCCTGTTTCCGGTCGGCGGCAAGCCCACGCGCCACCAGCAATTCGTCAATTCGTTTTTTGGGCATAAACCAAACAACCCTTTCCACTAGAGAGTCTGCCGGGAAAACAACAAATTCTCTGAACTTGTGGCTGAAATTTAGTCACAGATTTTATGGATTTTAAATAAACTTATTGAAACTTTTTGTTCAACCGGATTTCCGCATCAAATTAACGCGAATTTCTCAAATTTAAGCATAAAATCTGTGAAATTCGTGAAAATTCGATG
>JALVZI010000181.1 GCA_027022125.1 Anaerolineae bacterium
CGGTAATCCATACCTCACATTATATTCATCAATCCAACCAACTGTCAACACCATCATCCTTCTGCTCGACACGTTGGTACATTTCCGCCTGAAGGCGGGGGTTTTAAACCCAATTTACAGACAATAATTGCCCGACACCTTAACAAAATTATCAGCAAACTGGTTGAAGCGGATGAAAAGATTGATGCCCGTGAATTTGACCTGTGGCGAGGTATGGCAGCAGGTTCGCAAGCTCAAGGTTCATGGCAAAACACCAAAGGCCGCAAGATGGAGATTGTTGTTCAAGGCATTATCCGTCGCAGATTGCGCGAAAGTGGATTAGTGTCAGAAGAAATTGATGATAAGCCGCATATTGCATTGACCGACCATCGGGAGGTGGTGTTTGCCGATGAGCCGGATATTGGATTTTATCAGAATAACAAAATTATAGCCGCGGTTGAGGTAAAGGGCGGAATTGATAAAGCTGGTGTTTTGGAACGGGTAGGAGCCGCAATCAAAAGTTTAAGCCGGTCAAAAGAAAAAAATCCAGATTCGGTAACAATTTTGATATTGCAAGAAGTTTCGATGACGTCTCAATCGATCCAAGACTTGCAAACAAATCAGAATACTGTCAATCATTGGTTCACCGTGGAAGACGTTTTAGAAAACGAAGAAAAAAGGAAGGAAGTTTTTACGCTTTTGGGTATTTAATCGGTTGGTAGTTGTATGGCTATAATGCCCATCATACAAATTACCGCCCTGCGTTTTTTCGAATGTGGTTGCCCTTACAGTGTCACTTTGGCATCGAAAGTGGCTGCGCTGACCCACAATCAGGCTAATTTTGATCGTTCGCCCACTCACAAAACCGGGGCGCCTCATCCGAGCGCCCCATATGATTCCCACTAAATTTCCAACAATGGTTTCACGCCAATTTAACTTGTGCCTTTTGTGATGAGCGGCAAATAAATTGCCGTGGACGGCGACGCATAATATATTCGGAAGCCACATATCTGCATATCAGCCCCTAAATCATTCGGGCGCCAGTTGAGCACATAAGAATAACTCCTGTAATCAATTGTATGGGTAAATTCAGTGGTGGTCACATACCCATTTCCGGTATCACCACTTGAATCCATTTGCCACTCGTCCACTACCTGCCCGTACAAATCATAAACGGTAAACCACGCGCTGCTGTTTACGCTCGCATTCGTGTCGTGATAATACATACGCACATATTTTACGGTTGCTCCCTGTGGCAGGGTTACCGGCACATTAAACACCGCATAAGGTGAACCGTCGTTTGCATAAATACACCCGCCTGCGCCCCCTGCACCTGTCCATTCCACATTGCTTTCACGCGGTTTTAATGCTGCGCCCGCAATACGCAGGTAAGCATTATAGGTCGCATCTATTGCTTCCGCATCCGCCACACCAGCTAATGAAACTCTATCCGGCGGAGATTGAATATCTACACCTGCCGGTGGCGGGTCACTGCTCAACCATTCTATTGGCTGATTGGCTGCATCCGAACTCTGTATCTCATTTTCCCCTAAAGTCGGATTGCTATCAGCATATGGTTTTATTTTTGCTGTATTTTCCTGCTCCGGTCCCTGTGCTCGGCTCACACTTCCAATCAACACCACTGTAATCAACAATCCTAATATTAAAGGTGCGCCCAGCAAAAAGTATTTTTTCATATCATCACCCTCCCGTGAAATAGTAAAAATACGACAACTTTTTTAGATTGAGACGAACTGTATTGTTGTATTATAGGTGGCTATAAACAGTGTATCTCAATTTTTTTGTTAACACAAATATTTCCTCATTTTTCCGAAGTGAGACTCCAATTTTCGAGGACACAAAAAGGGCGCGACTGATAAAGCCACGCCCTTTTCCGCTAAATTTCCAGCACTGCGCCGCGGTCGGCGCTGGTTGCCATTTTGGCATACCGTTTGAGCCATCCGCGCAGATGCCGCTCCGGCGGACCCTGCCACGCCGATTTTCGCCGCGCGAGTTCATCTTCATCCACCAGCAGTTCGATTTTCCCCGCCGGAATGTCGATTTCGATTAAATCGCCATCCTGCACAAAAGCGATGGTTCCCCCTTCCGCCGCTTCGGGGCTGACGTGCCCGATGCACGCCCCGCGCGTGCCGCCGCTGAACCGCCCGTCGGTGATGAGTGCCACGCTGTCACCCAAGCCCATCCCCATAATGTTGCTGGTCGGCGCGAGCATTTCCTGCATACCGGGACCGCCTTTCGGTCCTTCATACCGAATGACCACCACATCCCCCGCTTTCACGTCGCCGGAGAGAATGCCGGCGTTGGCTTCGTCGTGGCTGTCGTACACTTTGGCGGGTCCGCGATGGCGCAGCATTTGCGGCAGCACGCCCGCCGTTTTGACCACTGAGCCGTGCGGCGCGAGATTGCCGAACAGAATGCTCAAACCGCCCGTTTGGCTATACGCATTTTCCGGCGGGCGGATGACCGCCGCGTCCTGCGTGTCGTGCCCGGTGATATTTTCGCCCAGCGTTTTGCCGGTGACGGTGGGGCGGTCGAGATGGAGAATGCCGGGTTTTTTGCTCAATTCGTGCAAAATTGCGCTGATGCCGCCCGCGCGGTCAACATCTTCCAAATGGTATTGGCTGGACGGACTGACTTTGCACAGATTCGGCACGCGCTGCGACAGGTCATTCAGCCGTTGCAGCGGGTAATCCACGCCCGCTTCCTGCGCGATGGCGAGCGTGTGCAGCACGGTGTTGGTGCTGCCGCCCATCGCCATATCGAGCGCCAGCGCGTTGTCGATGGCGTCTTCATTCACAATATCCAGCGGTTTGAGGTCTTTTTCAATCAGGGTGATGATTTGCCGTCCGGCGGCTTTTGCCAATTCTTCGCGGCGGGGGTCAACCGCCAAAATGGTGCCGTTGCCGGGCAATCCCAGCCCCAGCGCTTCGGTCAGACAGTTCATACTGTTGGCGGTGAACATCCCCGAACACGAGCCGCAGGTGGGGCAGCCGTTCACTTCCAGCGCCATCAGCCGGTCATCGTCAATCGCGCCGCGCTGATACGCGCCCACCCCTTCAAACACGCTGATGAGGTCAACCACTTCGCCCGTTTCCAGCACGCCCGCCTTCATCGGACCACCGCTGACAAAAATGGTGGGAATATTGAGCCGCATCGCCGCCATTATCATCCCGGGGACAATTTTGTCGCAGTTGGGAATGCACACCAGCCCGTCAAATTGATGCGCAGCGACCATCGTTTCCACCGAATCGGCGATGATTTCGCGGCTGGGGAGGGAGTATTTCATCCCGAAGTGCCCCATAGCGATGCCGTCATCCACGCCGATGGTGTTGAACATAAACGGCACGCCGCCCGCTTCGCGGATTGCCTGCCGCACAATTTCACCAAATTCGTTCAGATGGACGTGCCCCGGCACGATGTCGAGATAACTGTTGGCAATGGCGATGAACGGTTTGCCCCAGTCTTCTTCGCTTTGAATGACGCCGGTTGCCCGCAGCAAACTTCGGTGCGGCGCACGTTCAAATCCTTTTTTGATAATGTCACTGCGCATAAGGTTCTCCTTTCTTGTGGTTGTTCAAGGTTTCAAGTTTAAGGTTCAAAGTTGCAGGGTGGTAGAGTTGCAGGGTGGTAATC
>JALVZI010000182.1 GCA_027022125.1 Anaerolineae bacterium
CGGTGTTCGGTGGCCCAGTGGTTGACCAGACTCGAACTGATGTTGGAGAAAATAAAGCCCAAAACGAGGAGTAGCAACGTGCCGTAAAAATAGGTTTGGTTCACTTCGCCGCTGCTGGTAGTGCGCAGACTGGCAATGTTTAGCCCCAAGCCGCCCAGCAGCAGTACCATCGCTATCGGCGAGAGAATGCTCGCCCATTTTTTTCGCTGTGCAATTTTCTTTTCGTTGGTAATGACTTTCATAGTGTTTCCTTTCGGGGGGAGGATGTTCAAGGTTCAAAGTTTCAAGTTTCAAGGTTACAGGGTGGCAATCAGTCCCAAGTTTCAAGTCCAAAGTCCAAAGTCAGGGTAGCAAAGTAGCAATCAGCAGTCAGCGAATCCCTATCCCTATCCCTTTTCACGCATCACGCATCACGCATCACTCATCACCAATGACAAATGACCAGTGACCAATTACCAATCACCAATCTCACGCCAACCCCGCTTTGATAGCGCCGAGAATGTCGTTTTCCACCGCGTCGCGGGCGGCGCGGATGGCGTTGCGAATGGTGTATGCGTCCGAGCGCCCGTGGGTGATGATGGTTACGCCGTCCACGCCGAGCAGCGCGCCGCCGCCGAATTCGCGGTAATCGAGTTTCGCTTTTACGCCGCGAAATGCCGGTTTTGCCAGCAACCCGCCGAGCATCGCCAGCGGGCGGGCGCGAATCTCACTTTCGATGGCGCTCATCAGCATTTTGGATAGCCCTTCGGCAAATTTGATGATGACATTTCCGGTGAAACCGTCTGTCACCACCACATCCGCCAGCCCGGCAGTGATGTCTTTTCCTTCCACATTGCCGATGAAATTGTACGGCGCGGCTTTCATCAAATTCGCCGCTTCGATGACCAGCATACTCCCTTTGCCGTCTTCTTCTCCGGTGGACACAATGCCCACGCGCGGATTCGGAATGCCCAGCACTTTTTCGGCATACAAACTGCCCATCATCCCGAATTGCGCCAGATATTCCGGTTTCACGTCCGTGTTCGCGCCAACATCCAGCAGAAAAGCGAACCCGTATTTCGATTGGGTGGGGAAAATCGTGCTGAGCGCGGGGCGTTTGATGCCGCGAATGCGTCCCAGTCCGAACAGCGCTGCTGCCAGCGCGCCGCCGCTGTTGCCTGCCGTGACGAATGCCTGACTTTTGCCGGTTTTTACCTGCCGCACCGCCACGTTCATACTGGCATCTTTTTTGGCTTTCACCGCCTGCGACGGGTGTTCATCCATTTCAATGACTTCACTGGCGGGGACAATTGGCACATCCAGCCCGGCGGTATCGTGTTTTTTCAGTTCGGCGGCGATGGCATCCGGGTTGCCGACCAGTTGCACCGTCAGCCCGAAATCGCGCGCCGCCCACACCGCGCCGTGAACCGTCACCGCCGGAGCGTGGTCGCCGCCCATTGCATCCAATGAAATTATCATGCCTGCGTCTCCACTGCTATTTTGGCATGGTTCATTGCCACCAAATCACCTTGACAGATTTTATCCTTTTGCCAACGACTTTCGTGAAACGTGAAACGTGAAACGTGAAACGTGAAACGTGAAACGTGAAACGTGATGGTTGGGTCAATCGGCAGTACTCGCTGTGGATTCCCACTTCTTATGAGCGGCTACCGTTGGAATACATCCCTTGCTCCCTGCTTCCTAACTCCACATTGGCAACAGATGGTTATTTTGTGAAGGCAATTGTCAGCCAAATGAACTATGCTACTCTTTTCAACGCCTCGATTATAGCAATAAATTTCCGAAAGAGCGAATGCAATTCCCCCAAAATTGGCGGTTGTGGTAAACTCTGGAAAATTACGAATGAGCGAATTTGCGAATCCGCGAATGGGCGAATATCGTTCACGCATCACGCATCACGCATCACGCATCACGCATCACGCATCACGCATCACGCATCACGCATCACAAATAACCAGTGACCAATGACCAATTTCTCTTTCGACCTGATAAAAGAAGATAGCCGCACCAATGCTCGCGTGGGGGTGATTCACACCCCGCACGGCGACATTCCCACACCGGTGTTTGCGCCGGTGGGCACGCAAGCCACTGTGAAAACCCTGTCTCCCGCCGATTTGCACGATTTGGGCGCGACGCTCATTCTGGCGAACACCTACCATCTGTATCTGCGCCCCGGCGCTGATTTGATTGCCGAGTTCGGTGGACTGCACAATTTTATGCGCTGGGATAAACCGATTCTGACCGATTCGGGCGGGTTTCAGGTGTTCAGCCTGGAAGGTCTGCGCAAAATTGACGATGATGGCGTGACGTTCCGCTCTCATCTCGATGGCTCGAAACACCGGTTCACGCCCGAAAAAGTCATCGAGATTCAGGAGAAAATCGGCGCGGATATCATTATGTCATTTGATGAATGCGCCCCGCCGCACGATTATGAATACAATAAAATCGCGCTGGCACGGACACACCGCTGGGCGGAACGCGGACTCGCCGCGCACACGCGCACCGACCAAGCGTTGTATGGCATCGTGCAGGGGGGCGTTTTCCCCGATTTGCGCGAAAAGAGCGCGGCATTTCTGGCGAGTCTCGATTTTCCGGGATACAGCATCGGCGGGTTGAGCGTGGGTGAAACCAAAGCCGAAATGCACGCTATGCTCGAAGTGGTGCATCCCATTCTGCCGAAAAACAAACCGCGCTATCTGATGGGTGTCGGCAGCCCCGAAGATATGTTTGAATGTGTGGCGCGCGGGGTTGACCAGTTCGATTGTGTGCTGCCGACCCGCATCGCGCGGCATGGGGCGGTGTTCACCCCGCACGGACGCATCAATTTGCGCAAGGCGCAATATGCCCGCGAGCACGCACCCATCGACCCGACCTGCACCTGTTACACCTGCCAGAATTTCAGTCTGGCATACCTGCGACATCTCATCAAAGCCGGCGAAATTCTCGGCTTGCATCTGGCAACCATCCACAACATCCACTTTTTGCTGAATATCATGCGCAACATCCGCGAGAGTATTTTGAACGACACGTTTGTGGAATATAAAGCGGCGTTTTTGGGGAAGTGGGGGCAGGGAGCACGAAGCAAGGAGCAGGGAGCAAGGGAGTAGAGGGATGAGCCGTATTGTTCGATTTGAGCAATTGTTGGCGTGGCAGGAAGCGCATCAATTGGTGTTGACCGTTTATCAGATGACCAAACAATTTCCCGCCGATGAAAAATTTGCGCTGATTTCGCAAATGCGGCGCGCCGCCGTTTCAATTCCGGCAAATATCGCTGAAGGATTTCGACGGTATGGCATTCAAGAGAAAATCAGATTTTACAATATCTCAGAAGGTTCGTTGGAGGAACTGAAATACTATTTCATTTTGGCAGCAGATTTGGGATATATCTCGTCCAAAAATGAGTTTATGGCGCAGGCGGATACTGTCGGGCGGCTTTTGCACGGATTGATTTCCGGCACACAACGCCGCAAATAACCCTTGCTCCCTGCTCCTTGCTCCATATACTATCTCGTCCAAAAATGAGTTTATGGCGCAGGCGGATACTGTCGGGCGGCTTTTGCACGGATTGATTTCCGGCACACAACGCCGCAAATAACCCTTGCTCCCTGCTCCTTGCTCCATATACTATCTC
>JALVZI010000183.1:0-4021 GCA_027022125.1 Anaerolineae bacterium
TTGAGGGGGAGGGCTAGGGAGGGAATGACGAATGACCAGTGACCAATGACAAAGGACAAGTGACAAATGACACACAAACTTGCGCCGTCAATTCTATCGGCGGATTTTGCCCGGTTGGGCGAACAGATTGCGGAGGCGGAAGCCGCCGGCGCGGATTGGATTCATGTGGATGTGATGGATGGGCATTTTGTGCCCAATTTGACGATTGGACCGCTGATTGTGCGCGCCATCCGCCCGTTGACCGATTTGCCGCTTGATGTGCATTTGATGATTGAGCAGCCCGAACGATACATTCCCGCGTTTGCCGATGCGGGCGCAGACCATATCATCGTGCACGTGGAAACGTGTCCGCACCTGCACCGCACCATCCAGCAGATTCACGATTTGGGCGTGAAGGCGGGCGTCACGCTCAACCCGGCGACACCCCTTTCCGCGCTGGAAGAAATTCTGCCATACATCGACCAAGTGCTGGTGATGTCGGTCAATCCGGGGTTTGGCGGGCAGTCATACATTCCGACCAGCACCCAAAAGATTGCCCGTCTGCGCCAAATGCTGACCGCCATCCGCAGCGCCGCCGAAATTTCGGTGGACGGCGGCATCAACCCGCAAACCATCCGCACCGCCGCCGAAGCGGGCGCATCGGTGCTGGTGGCGGGGTCGGCAATTTTTAATTCGCAGGCAACCATCGCCGAAAACGTGCAATCGCTGCGGGCGCAATTGGCGCAAGTCGGCTCGCAATTGGCGTAACTGCCATTGAAATTTCCTATCGTTACAATTACAAACCTATTGATATTTAATGATGTTTGTCATTCAAAGTAGTGACATTCATCACTTCTGACATTTCGCGCCTTCCTTTATAATGGATACAGGTAATAGTAGAGAAATTAGTTATTGGAGATTGATGAAACGTGATGCGTGAAATGTGACTTTAAACTTGAAACCTGAAACATTGAACTTTAAACCTGCATAGGAGCCGGGATTTATGGAATATCCAATTTTACAAAAAGAAATTTTAAGTGAAAATGTTAAATTGATGGTGGTAAAAGCACCACACGTGGTGCGAAACGCCAAAGCCGGGCAGTTTTTGATTATCCGGGTGAACGAACACGGTGAACGCATCCCGCTGACCATTGCCGATTTTGACCGCGAGGAAGGCACTGTCACCATTATTTTTCAAGAAGTCGGCGCATCCACGTTTGAGTTGGGCGAGAAAGAGGTGGGTGACACACTACCCACTGTGATGGGTCCATTGGGACACCCCAGCGAAATTGACAATTACGGCACGGTTATCTGTGTGGCGGGGGGGGTTGGTGTGGCGCCGATGTTCCCCATTACCCGCGCGCTGAAAGAAGCGGGCAATCGGGTTATCACCATTATGGGTGCGCGCAATAAAGACCTGATTTTCTGGGAAGAGCGAATGCGCGAGTATTCCGATGAGTTGATTGTCTGCACCGATGACGGTTCGTATGGACGCAAAGCACTGGTCACCGAACCGCTGAAGGAAATTCTGGAAGGGGATGCCGAAGACATCGCCAAAATTTGGGCGATTGGACCCACCATTATGATGAAATTTGTTTCGCTGACCACCGAGCCGTTTGAAGTATCAACCATCGTCAGCCTGAACACCATTATGGTGGACGGCACGGGGATGTGCGGCGGTTGTCGCGTGGCAATGAAAGGGCGTCAGGCAAAATTTGCCTGTGTTGACGGACCCGAATTCGACGGGCATCTCGTCAATTGGGATAAAGTGATGGCACGGATGACCTTCTATAAGCAGCAGGAAAAAGAAGCGATCATACGCTATGAAGAAAAACATTGTCGGTTAGATAAACAAATAGCCGAGATGAGCGCGTAAAGAGGACAATAATGGCAACAACCAAATCCAGACCCAAACATAAAAAACGAAAACTGATTCCGACCAAAACCCCGATGCCCGAACAAGACCCGATGGTGCGCATCCATAACTTCAATGAGGTGCCAAAAGGGTACACAGAAGAAGACGCCATCAAAGAAGCACAGCGCTGTTTGCAGTGCCCCAAACCAACCTGCTTTCACGGCTGTCCGGTGAACATTGACGTAAAAGGCTTTATCGGCTTGATTGCCGAAGGCGATTTTCAGGGCGCGGTCAATAAAATTAAAGAAACCAACGCTTTACCGGCTATCACCGGTCGCGTTTGCCCACAAGAAGACCAGTGCGAAGGCGTGTGTGTGCTGGCAAACAAATTCGAGTCGGTCAGCATCGGGCGGCTGGAACGCTTTGTGGCAGACTGGGAAGCCGCGCAGGGTCCCGCGCCCATTCCGGAATTGCCGCCAGCAACCGGCAAAACCGTGGCAATTGTCGGCTCCGGTCCAGCGGGGCTCACCGCCGCCGCCGATTTGGCACAAATGGGACACAAAGTCACCATTTTCGAAGCCCTGCACGAGCCGGGCGGCGTGCTGGTTTATGGCATCCCTGAATTCCGTCTGCCGAAAGAAATTGTCCGCCGCGAAGTGGATTACATTCGCAACCTCGGCGTGGAAATCATCACCGATTTTGTGGTTGGTTCATCCGAAACGGTTGACCAATTGCTGGATGAATTCGACGCGGTATTTTTGGGAACCGGCGCCGGTTTGCCGTGGTTTATGGACATCCCCGGCGAAGAACTGAACGGCGTTTATTCCGCCAATGAATATCTAACCCGCGTGAACCTGATGAAAGCGTACCGTTTCCCCGATTTTGAAACGCCCATCGCTACCGGACGGCGCGCAGTCATCATCGGCGGGGGGAACGTGGCAATGGATGCTGCCCGCACCGCGCTGCGGCTGCACACCGATGAATCCATCGTGCTGTACCGCCGCACCCGCAACGAAATGCCGTGCCGATTGGAAGAACTGGAACACGCCGAAGCCGAAGGTGTTCAGTTTGAATATCTGACCAGCCCGATTGCCTTCCACGGCGACGAAACCGGACGCATCAAAGAAGTAGAATGCATCCGCAACGAACTGGGCGAACCGGACGCTTCCGGTCGCCGCCGCCCTGTGCCCATCGAAGGCTCGAACTTCCGCGTGCCCGCCGACATCGTGATTATTGCCATCGGGCAAAGCCCCAGCCCGCTCATTCCGAAAACCACACCGCAACTGAAAACCGGTCGGCGCAGCGAATTTGTGGTTGACCCCAACACCATGAAAACCACGATGGAAGGCGTTTTTGCCGGTGGTGATGCGGCAACCGGCGGCGCAACCGTCATTTTGGCGATGGGGCAGGCGAAAATCGCCGCCAAAGCGATTGACGAATATCTGCGCACCGGCGAATGGTAAACGGGAGGCAAAAAATGGCAGCAGAAACGCTCACCATCAAACTGGCAGAAGAAGCCCGGCAATTGCTGAACTGCCTGCAAACCGGAGACCCGCACGCAAGCCATCATTTGGCGCGTCTCATCGAAGCGGATACCCACGGCGCACTGTTGCCCTTTGCCGAAGCCTTTGCCGCGCGGTTGAAAGACCATCTCGCCCGTTTTGCCGAGTTGGGCGTAACCAACCCGGATGAAACACTGGATGAAGAAGTGTACCAATTGCTGAAAGCAGCTGCCATAGATTGGGTGTCAATGCCGGGGCACGGTCGCCCCGGAGAGGGAAGCGCGGAAGTGGATTTCGCGTAATAGAGGACACCCCATCGACCTTTACAGCGTAGGGTAGGGCGCAAGCGACTCGGTTGAAATGCCGGGTCGTTTGCCGTTTATGGGGAAATTGGTAATCGGTGGACGGGCCGGCTCGGCGGGGCAGGCGGATAGAGACCAACCGCATCGCACAATTTTTCGCCCTCTGTCCGAGAAGAGGGGGTGGCGTCAAAATATCTGGCTGTCAATGCGACCCCTCAATGTTTTACAAAATGCCACTTTTGTAAAACATTGATATTGTAGCACAAAAGTGGCAAGGTTGCAAGGTTGCAATCAGTTTTCAGTTATCAGTCCAAAGTCTCACGTCTCATGTCCCACGCCCGGAATCTCACCGGCACACTCTCTCACCCTCTCACTCTCTCACC
>JALVZI010000183.1:4031-11601 GCA_027022125.1 Anaerolineae bacterium
CTGGCTGTCAATGCGACCCCTCAATGTTTTACAAAATGCTACTTTTGTAAAACATTGATATTGTAGCACAAAAGTGGCAAGGTTGCAATCGTTGTCAGTTGTCAGTTATCAGTCCAAAGTCTCGCGTCTCGCGCCCAAAGTCTCACCGGCACACTCTCTCACTCTCTCACCCGCTCGCTCCGGCGATTCAGCGAATCACCGATTACCAATCTCCAATCAACCAATCTCCGCATTCCCCCACCCTGCCCCGCACCGAAACCCCGCTATCCGAACCGGGCTTCAATTTAATGCGGAACTAAATGAAACTTTTGAAAAGTGTGTCAAAATTACAAAAATCATCGGTAATTTTTATGATGTCATTCCCGCTTGTGCCCTGCGGGTACGAAATCGGGAATCCACGGTGTTTCGCTATGGATTCCGGATATTTCCCTGCGGGAAATTCCGGTTTAAAATTAAAATCCGTGAAATTTGTGGAAATGCACGGCTGAAATTCAGTCACACAAAAAGTTTCAATAAGTTTATCGCAAACTGGTTGAAACTTTTTCTTTGACCGGATTTCCGCATCAAATTAATGCGAATTTCTTAAATTTAAGCATAAAGTCTGTGAAATTTGTGAAAATTCGATGCAAAGAAGAGTAAAAGTTTCATTTAATGCGATATTAAAAGCGCCACACGCTCGCAATTGCGATATTCGTAATAATATCGCCAATCGCGATGAATTTCGCAATCATTATTTGACATCCCTGCGAATAGTGCTAAAATACCAAAAATTACCTGCAATAAAACCCGTTCCCCTACCCTGCCACGGTTGCCGTGGGGAAGAGACGATATGGATACGCTTGATATAGCCATTATCCAAGAATTACAAAAAAACGGACGCAAACCCTTCACTGAAATCGCCCAGACGTTGAATGTCTCCGAAGCAACCGTCCGCAACCGGGTCAGCAAACTTATAGACAAGCAGGTGCTGCAAATTGTCGGGCTGATTTCTCCTCACCGGCTGGGCTACAATTCCCCGGCGATGGTCAGTCTCGCCGTTCAACCCGGCAAAGTGGACGCGGTGGCGAAAGAAATCGCTATGTTTGAAGAGGTCAGTTACCTGATTATGGTTTCCGGCGAATTCGACCTGATGGTTGAAGTGATGTGCCGCAACCGCGAACATTTCGTCGAATTTTTGAACCAAAAACTGGCACAAGTGCCCGGCGTGCTGCGCACGCAAACCTCATTCATTTTGCACACCTATAAACTATCTTATGCCGCCCGTCCCACACTGGCGGACAACAGTTGAGGCAAGGCTTATGGCTGATGTTTTCGCAGTTGAGTTAATCGGTATCAGTAAATTGTTCGGTAAATTTGTGGCGGTGGATAATATCAATCTGCGCATCAAAGATGGCGAATTTTACTCGTTGCTCGGTCCTAGTGGATGCGGAAAAACAACCACCCTGCGAATGATTGCTGGGTTCGAGGTTCCCACCCGCGGTGACCTGCGAATTTTTGGCAAGTCGATGGGCGACACCCCACCCTTCAAGCGTCCGGTGAACACGGTTTTTCAAAGTTACGCACTTTTTCCGCATATGACCATCGGCGAAAATGTGGCGTTCGGGCTGCAAATGCAGAAAGTCCCCAAAAAAGAAATTACACAGCGGGTTGGCGAAGCGCTGGAACGGGTGCGACTCGCCGATTATGCGAACCACAAGCCGAAACAACTGTCGGGGGGGCAGCAGCAGCGGGTGGCGCTGGCGCGGGCGCTGGTTAACCGCCCAGAAGTGTTGCTGCTGGACGAGCCGCTGGGCGCGCTTGACCTGAAACTGCGAAAAGCAATGCAGTTGGAATTGAAACAGATGCAGCAGGATGTGGGTATTACGTTTGTGTATGTCACCCACGACCAAGAAGAAGCGCTGACGATGTCTGACCGCATTGCCGTAATGCGCGCCGGGCACGTGTATCAGGAAGGCACGCCGGTGGAAATTTACGAAAAACCGCGCACCCGTTATGTGGCAGATTTTATCGGCGAAACGAATTTTCTGGAGGGCACGGTCAAATCCATCGACGGCAATCGGGTGACGGTGGAAATTGACGGCGCGGTAGCGGTGGCGGCAACAGCAGAAGCCGATGTGCCGGTGACGGTGGGACAAGCCGTGACCGTCGCTATCAGACCGGAGAAAATCAGTTTGCTGCCGGGCGATACCGAAAAAGGGTATCCGGGGCGATTGGTAGAACTGGTTTACATCGGCACCGACACCCGTTACCGCGTTCAACTGACCGACAACGCCAGCGTGATTGTGCGCGAGCAAAATATCGTCCCCACCGGCGAGCGCAAATTCCACACGGGCGACGCCGTGCAGATACACTGGTCGCCCGCCAGCGCGACAATTTTGGCAGAGTGAGGTTGCATTATGCAAAAAGCCACCACCAAACGCCAGCGCATCGCCCTGTGGACGCTCATTTCGCCCACACTTTTCTGGCTGACCGTATTTTTCGCCATTCCGCTGCTGGTCATTCTGTTTTACAGTTTTTTGAAACGCGGCACGTATGGCGGCTTGGTTTATGAATTCACGCTGAACAATTATGTTCGCTTCTTCGATTCGCTGTACATTAAAATTTTCCTGCGCTCGTTCCGCATCGCTGCCATCACTACCCTGCTGTCGCTGCTGGTTGGCTATCCCGTCGCCTATTGGATGGCAACTCGCCCCGCCCGCTGGCGAAATACGCTGCTGTTACTGATGATGCTCCCCTTTTGGACGAACTTTCTGGTGCGCACCTATGCATGGATTGTTCTGTTTTCCCGAAAAGGTATCATCAACGCCGCGCTGGTTCACGCCGGATTGATAGACAAACCGCTGTCGCTGCTGTTTAACGAACGCGCGGTCATCGTCGGGCTGGTGTATGGCTGGGTGGTGCAGATGATTCTGCCTTGTTATGCCAGCATTCTGGGGTTCGATTTTTCACTGGTAGAAGCTGCCAAAGACCTGTATGCCAACGATTTAAAAGCGTTCACCAAAATTATTCTGCCGCTGACCATGCCCGGCATCGTCGCCGGCTCGATACTGGTGTTCATCCCGTCGCTGGGGGCGTATGTGACGCCCGACCTGCTGGGCGGCGGCAAAACGGCGATGATTGGCAATCTCATCAGCCAGCAATTCGGTTCCGCCAACGACTGGCCCTTCGGCTCGGCAATTTCGATGGTGCTGATGGTGCTGATGATGATTGGCACAGTGGTCTATTTCCGCATTGCCGTTTCCGGCGATAAAACTTCCACCGGAAAAGGAGGCTGATATGGTTACGCCGTCACTGCACACCGGCTCGCGCGCACTGCTCAAAAAAATCGGGAATTTCACCCTCTCCGGTTACGCCATCCTCTTTTTCCTCTTTCTGTATGTGCCGATTATCATTCTGATTGTCTTCTCGTTCAACGATTCAAAATCGGTTTTTGTGTGGCAGGGGTTCACCCTGAAATGGTATGCGCGGGTTTTTCAGGATGCGCGACTGTTGCTGGCACTGCGAAACACACTCATCATTTCGGTGGCATCCACCGTCATTTCCACCATTTTCGGCACGATGATTTCCGTGGCGATGGAACGCTGGGATTTCCGGCTGAAACTCCCCTTCGATGCGCTTCTCTTTCTGCCCATCGTTATCCCCGATATTTCAATGGGGGTTATGCTGCTCGCCTTTTTCGGGCTGATTGGGATGGCGCAGGGGCTGGGAACGGTGGTCATCGCGCACGTGGCATTCAACATTTCGTTTGTGGCGGTCATCGTCCGCGCGCGAATGGCATCGCTTGACCCCCGGCTGGAAGAAGCCGCGCAAGATTTGGGCGCAAACGAATGGCAAACTTTCTGGCGGGTCATTTTCCCGTTGTTGCTACCCGGCATTATGGGCGGCGCACTCACCGCGTTCACCCTTTCAATGGATGATTATGTCATCACCTTTTTCACATCGGGGAACGAATCGCTATTATCGCTATACATTTATTCACTGGTAAAAACCGGCGTGAAGCCGAACATCAATGCCCTGTCCAGTTTGATGATACTGGTTTCGATGGGGCTGGTGCTGCTGTCGCTGATATTGCAGCGCAAAGGCGGCGGCGATAACGTCGGGTTAATGTAAATCGGGCAAACCCAACGCCCAAAAATTCACCATTTTTAAGGAGGAAAGGCAATGAAAAAGTTAGTTGTATTGAGTTTGGTGATTGTGATGCTGGTTTTGGCTGCGTGCGGCGGTCAGAGCGCAAAAACGGCAGAACCCAAACCCGCTGAACCCACCAAAGCAATGGAACAACCCACCAAAGCCCCCGAACCGACCAAAGCCGCGGCGGAACCCACCCAAGCCCCCGCCGAAGCCGCCGCGGAATATGCGGACACACTAAATTTTTACAACTGGTCGGAATATATTGACCCCGAAATTTACGATATGTTCGAGAAAGAATACGGCATCAAAGTGGTTGAAAGCACCTTTGGCAGCAACGAAGACCTGCTGGCGAAATTGCAGGGCGGCGCAACCGGTTTCGATGTGATTGTCCCGTCCGATTATATGGTCGCCACCATGATTGAACTCGATATGCTGGCACCGATTGACCACTCGAAACTGGAAAATTACAAAAATCTCGACCCGCTTTTCACCGACCCGCCCTACGACCCCGGTTTGAAATACTCCATCCCGTATATGTGGGGAACCACCGGCATCGGTTATGATGGTGCGGAATTCGGCGATGAAGTGCCCGACAGTTGGTCATACCTGTTCGACCCGGAAGTTGCCAAAAATTACGCCGACCAGTATAGCCTGCTCAACGACAGCGCCGAAGTTTTCGCCGCCGCGCTGAAATATCTCGGCTATTCTGCCAACAGCACCGACCCCGATGAAATCAACGCCGCCCGCGATGTGATTCTGGCGATCAAACCCTATGTTCACACTTTTGACAGCGAACAATTTGAAGACCTGCTCGCCTCTGGCGAAATTGTGATGGCACACGGCTGGAGCGGCGACGTTTTCACCGTGATGGAAGATAATGAAGACATCGGGTATGTCATCCCCAAAGAAGGCGGCGTGGTTTGGGCAGATACGCTGGCTATCCCCAAAGAGGTTGCCAGCGACCCGGTTCGATACAACACTGCGCTGCTGTGGATTGATTTCCTGAATCGCCCTGACATTGCCGCCAAAAACGTGGAATATGTCTATTATGCCAGCCCCAACGCTGCCGCCACCGACCTGATTCCCGCCGAAATTCTGGAAGACCCCGGCATCTACCCGCCGCAAGAGGTGATGGATCGAATGGAATGGCTAAAACCGTTGGGTGACGCTCAAAAACTGCGCGACCGCGCGTGGACTGAAATCAAGAGCCAGTAGCATCTATTGGGAAACAAACGGGAAAAACGCATCCTGAGTAGTGGTTCGCTGTGCAAACCGCGTATCGAAGAGCTTTTTCCCCTGCCGATTTCACCCTGAGTCGCCCGCAGGACATATCGAAGGGTGAAATCGGCAAAATATCACGGCACTTGTGAGAAACTGAGAGTGACACTATGTTAATCCTCTTGTGTGACACCATCTTCCGCCCGCCATCTTTCGATGGTTGATTCCCGCTTTTTCCGCTTTTTTCACTTTCGCGTTTCAACCAAAAAACATTATCTACTCATCCACGGTTAGATAGAACACAGATAACGCAGATGGTGCGGATGAACACAGATTTCAAATGTCGTTATCATAAAAATCTCTGTGAACGCTGTGGAAACTCTGTGCTCTCTGTGTTCCACCGAAAAAGGAGAAAATTATGCGCGTTCTGGCTTTGGGTGGCGCAGGTGCCGTTTGCCAAGAAGCCACCAAAGATTTGGCGGCTTTCAGCGATTTTGAGGAAATCGTTGTTGCCGATTACAATCTCGCCGCAGTAGAAAAACTCATCGCCGACATCGGCGACCCGCGTTTGACCGCGTTAAAATTCAACGCCGAAGATTACAACAGCATGCTGGAACTCTTCCCGCAATTCGATGTGGTGATGAACGGCTTGCCTTTTAAATACGATTTGGCGGTGAACACCGCCTGCGTCGAAACAGGTGTCAACGGGCTGGATTTATCCAGCGACGACCCGCAATTCGCCCTGCACGAAAAGGCACTTGCCAAAGATATGATTTTCGTGCCCGGCGTGGGCGCAACCCCCGGCATTACCAATATGTGCGTGCGACGCGCCACCGAGCAACTCGATGAAATCACCGAAGTTGAGATTTTCTTTGCCGCCTTCCGCAATCTTGCCCCGGGACCCGGTCTGCTCGCCACCACCCTGTGGGAATTCGTGCCGGGCGAATCAGACCGGCAGGATGTTTATTTTGAAGATGGACAATGGCACGCCACCCCACCACTGTCCGGCGGAATAGACGTCCGTTTTCACGACCAAATCGGCACGCAGCGCGTCTATTATGTACCCCACGACGAAGCGCAAACCCTGCCCCGCTCATACCCGTCTCTGCGCCGAGCCGCCGTGCGCGGGTGTTTTCCGCCGCACGTGATGTCGCTGATGGGGTCGCTGATGAAAGGTGGTTTGCTGGTCGCCGACCCGATAAAAATCGGCGACACGGAACTGCCCGCGGTGGAGTATGTCCGCGAGTTGCTGTGGAACAGTCCCGCCTCGAAAGAAAATCCGGTGTGGGCATACGGGCTGGTCATCGAAGTAACCGGCACGCGCAACGGGCGGCACACCAAATGCGTCTATCGCACCGAGCACCCGCCGCAGGATGAATGGGGCGGCAAAGCGGCGTATTTCAAAAATGTCGGCATTCCGCTCTCCATCGGCGCGCAAATGCTCGCCAAAGGGATGGCGCTGGCAAAAGGCGTTCAGCCGCCGGAATTGACCTTCCCCACCGCGCCGTTTTTCGCGGAACTGGAAAAACGGGGCATCAAAGTGTATGAAACCATCACCGAAGAAGGGTATGTGATGTAGGGATAGGGATAGAGATAGGGATTCGCTGAATCGTATTGCGTATTTCGTATTGCGTAATGTGAAACTGTGGGCTGATTGCTACCCTGCTACCCTGCAACCTTGAACTTGAAACCTGAAACTAAAAACTGATTACAACCTTGAACAAACCTACGGAGTGAAACATGAGTTTACAAAAAACGAATCAAATGTACCAACGCGGTGCGAAAGTTATTCCATACGGCGTCAACTCGAATTTCCGCTACTGGGGACCCGATGAAACGCTGGTCATCCCCAAAAGCAAAGGTTCACACATTTGGGATGTGGACGGCAACCGTTATATCGACTACCGGCTGGCGTTTGGACCCATCATTTTGGGGCACGGATACGATGCCGTCACCGAGCGCGTCAGCGACGCCATCAAAGACGGCACGCTTTTCGCGTGGACAACCCCCATGGAAATCCGGGTGGCGGAACGCATCACCCGCATGTGCAAAATCGATAAAGTACGGCTGACAAACACCGGCTCGGAAGCCACCATGCACGCCCTGCGGCTGGCTCGCGCCTACACCAACCGCGAAAAATTCATCAAATTCGAGGGGCAATATCACGGGCAAGTTGACTATTTTATGTTCAGCACCGCCTCATCCAGCATCAACCAACTCG
>JALVZI010000184.1 GCA_027022125.1 Anaerolineae bacterium
TCTACCGCGGGGAACGGCGGGCGCGAGCGCGGCTGCCCGCGATAGCCTTCCAGACTGTTCAGCAGTGCGGTTTCTTCGCCGCAGATATACGCCCCCGCACCGAGATGCAGGTGCAGGTCGAGGGCATAATCAGTACCCATCGCATTCTTGCCCAAAATGCCTTTTTCATACGCCTGATTGACGGCTTTTTGCAGGGTGACAAAAGGTCCCTTAAACTCGCCACGCCCGTAAATGTAAATAGTGTGCGCCCCGACGGCATACGCCGCAATTGCCGCCCCCTCAATCACACGATGGGGATTGTATTCCATCAATTCGCGGTCTTTAAACGTGCCGGGTTCGCTTTCGTCGGCATTGACCACGATATACACATCTTTTGCACCTTTGGGAATGAACGACCATTTTACACCGGCGGGAAATCCCGCGCCGCCGCGACCGCGCAGCCCCGATGCTTTCACCGCTTCGATGACTTCTGCGGGTTGCATGGTTTCCAGCGCTTTTTTCAGCCCTTCATATCCCCCATCCGACAAATACACGTCAATATCGCCGATATTGGGAATATCTTTATGGCGGAGCAGAATGTGTTCCTTCAAATAATCATTCGCCATTTGCCGCACCTTTATGCTTTGGTTTCCTGCTGCGCTTCTGCACGTAATTGCGCCAGCACGGTATCAATCATTTCATCCGTCAGATTTTCGTAATACTGCAAATCAATTTGGCATACTGGCGCTTTATCGCATGCCGCCAAACAGGGCACGGATTCCAACGTGAACATGCCATCTTCGGTAGTGCCGCCCTCCGGGGGCAAGCCCAGTCGCTCCGTCAGCCGCAGGTAAAACTCTTCCGCGCCGCGCAACGCACAGGGCAGGTCGGTGCAAACGTGAATCATGTGTTTGCCGGTTGGTTCGCGGCGGAAAAGGGTGTAAAACCCCACCACTGCATGAACATCGGTCACCGGCACATCCAGCGCCTCTGCCACCGCTTCGATATCGTCATCATCCAACCAATTTTTCTCGCGCTGCGCCAGATATAGTGCGGGCAGCAACGCCGACCGTTTGGTGGGATATTTCTTCAAAATTTCTTCTAATTCTTGTTGTTCTGCTTCAGACCACATGGCGACTCCAAGGTCAGAATAGTTTTTTCCCGCCGAATTGCTAGCGGTCAACTTCACCCAAAACAATATCAATCGAACCGACGACGGTCACAATATCAGACAGCAATCCCTGCCGTGCCATCAAATCGGTTGCCTGCAAGTTCACAAACGACGGACCCCGCACCCGCAGACGATACGGCACCGCCGAACCATCACTGATGAGCCCGAACGCCAGAATGCCTTTGGGGTTCTCAATCATACCGTACACCCGACCGACCGGTGGCTTGAAGCCCTCCGTCACCAGTTTGAAATGGTGAATCAGCGCTTCCATGCTGGTCGAAATTTCATCGCGCGGCGGCAACGCCACTTTGCGGTCATCGGTAATGTGCGGACCTTTGCCCAGTTTTTCCAATCCCTGCTCGATGATGCGCAGGCTTTGCCACAATTCCGCCATCCGCACTTTGTATCGGGCGTAACTGTCGGCTTCGGTGGCAGTGGGAATATCGAAATCGAAATGGTCGTAACTGGAATACGGTTTCACTTTCCGCAGGTCGAAAGGTTCGCCGGCGGCGCGCAGCAGCGGACCGGTCACGCCCAAATCGAGCGCCTCTTCTGCGGTCAGCACCCCCACGCCTTCCAATCGGGCGCGCCACACCGGATTGTCGGTCAGCATGGCTTCAAAATCTTTCATCACTTCCGGGAAACCTTTCAGGAAATGCCGCACAGCATCTTCAAACGCACCCGGCAGGGGCCAGCGCAGCCCACCGACATTAAAATAACTGGTGGTCATACGTGCACCGCAGACCATTTCGAAAATATCCAAAATTTGCTCGCGCCAGTAAAAAGCATACATCAGCAGCGCGTGAATGGTTCCGCTCACATCCATCGCGTGCGTGCCGAGCCACACCATGTGGCTGGCAATGCGCTGGAGTTCGGTCAGTATCACGCGGGCATATTGGGCGTGCTGCGGCACTTCCACACCGAGCAGCCGCTCAACCGCCATCACATACCCCAAATTGTTGCTCATGGACGACACATAATCGAGCCGGTCGCAATAGGGGATGAATTTTTCATACCGAATGGACTCGCCGGTTTTCTCGAACCCGGAGTGCAGATAGCCCACTTCCGGCTTGCAACTGACCACCCGCTCGCCGTCGAGTTCCACCGCCAAACGGAGCACGCCGTGTGTGGCGGGGTGCTGCGGTCCCATATTGATGACCAAATGCCCGTTGGCGTCCATATCTTCCAACTCACTGTGGAAGGCGGGCACATCCATAATTTGCTTGCCCAAATGCGCAAAACGCGGATTGTCGCGGTCGGCGGTAAAATAGACCGGTTCGCCGCCGATGGGGTAATCTTTGCGCAGGGGATGCCCCACCCAGTTTTGCGGCAGTAAAATTCGGTGCAGCCACGGATGCCCTTTAAATTCGATGCCCATCAGGTCGTATGTTTCACGCTCCAGCCAGTTGGCGGTTGACCAAATGCCCGTCACCGAATCGACCTGCGGCGTTTCTTCCTGCCCGCCGCCCACATCTTTCAGGGGGACATTCAACCGCACGTGGCGGGCGTGCGGCACAGAAAACAATTCGTATGTGCTGGCAAATCGCGGCGATTGCCCCAGTTTCATGCGGTCAACACCGTACACATCCAGCAGCAGATTGTAGCGCAGTTCGGGGTCATCCCGCAGGAATTTTGCCACTTTCAACAGCGCATCGGGGCTGACGGTAATGGTGGTTTCACCATGAAAGTCTTCTTTTCCCAACACCGCGTCGGGGAAGTTTGCTTTTAGTTTATCATACGTGAGGTCAGTCATCAGTCCTCGGCAAAAAACTTATTTAATAGATTAGCCTTCTCGTTCACCGATACCAAATTTTTGCACTTTCTGCTGCAAGCGCAGAATGGCATAAAATAACGCCTCCGGTCGGGGGGGGCAGCCCGGCACATACACATCCACCGGAATGATTTTGTCCACACCCTGCACGATGGCGTAATTATTGAAAGGTCCGCCGCAGGAAGCACAGTCGCCCATGGCGATAACCCATTTCGGTTCCAGCATTTGGTCGTACAGCCGCCGCACCACCGGCGCCATTTTATTGCTCACCCGCCCGGAAATGATAATCAGGTCGGATTGGCGCGGGCTGGCGCGGAACACTTCCGCCCCGAAACGGGAAATATCAAAACGGGACATCCCCGCCGAAATCTGCTCGATGGCGCAGCACGCCAAACCGAACAGTAACGGGTGCAGCGAGTATTTTCGCCCCCAACCGACCAACTCGGACAGGTTTGCCATCACCAGCCCCACCGCACCGTCTTTTTGATGCCCCCCGGCGGGCGTTATCGAAAAATCATTGAGCTCCACTAATCCCATTCGAGTGCTCCTTTTTTCCAGACATACACATACCCAATGAGCAGAATCAGCACGAATACCCCCATTTCAGCCAGCCCGAACAGTTTTAACTGCCGGAAGATGACCGCCCACGGGTAGAAAAAGACAACCTCAATGTCGAACATCATAAACAGCATCGCCACCATATAA
>JALVZI010000185.1 GCA_027022125.1 Anaerolineae bacterium
GGGTTAGGGGGAGGGGGCAAACCCGCCATAGCACAATATCGAACACCTGTCAAATCTCAAACTGCGTAAGGTGAGTTAATTCACGGATAAAAATAAAAAATCAGTGAAAATCAGCGTAATCCGTACAATCCGTGTTCCATTTGAACACATCTCGTAACCTGCAAAAGGGAGGAAAAGATGACCGAAGATACCAAATCCCAACAACCGAATGAAACGGCTCAACCCGACACCGAAAATGCCGAAACTCCCCACGGTTCGACGGAAAGCCAGTGGGATGCAGTTGCCCAAGATTTTCAGCGGTTGGGAGAATCCATCGCCGACGCGTTAAAATCGGCATGGCAAAACGAAAATACCCAACGCCAAATACACGATTTAAAAGAGGGTTTGCACACCATGGCAGAGCAGGTGGGGCAAACTGTCACCGAGGCGAAAGAAACCATCGCCGGAGAAGAGGTAAAATCGGAGGTGAAAAAAGCCGCGGAAGATGTGAAGGGCTTGGGCGAGAAAGTGTACAGCGAAGCCAAACCGGTGCTGCTCGATGTGCTGAAAACGATCGATGACGGCATCCGCAAAATGATTGAGCGGCTGGAAACCCCCGCCGCCGCCGAAACGGAAACACCCGGCGAATCACCGGCAGACAGCGCCGATGTGTAAAAAGGATGAGTCGAAGCACAAATTGCAGGGGCAAATCGCTGATTCGCCCTTGCTCGATTCTGCCCATCATCTCTCTACCCCCAGTTATTGAAAAATTCCTCAAAGGATTGTTATGAATACCGAATCAAACAAAAATTTAAAACGAGTCTGGATTTTACTCGCCATTCCACCTATTTTATTTTTTGTGTTAATTGTTATCTCGTCGCTTTACTTCGGTTTTGTGAGTCGGGGAGACGCAGCAGCAATTGCGGAAAGTGTACCTCGTTCAATGCCCATTATTCTATTGCTTGCACAAATCATCCTGCTGTTTGTCCTGATTTTCACCCTACGGAAGGAAAATCTGACTTTTGCCGACATTGGTTGGCGATTGCAAACCGGACAAAGTTTCCAGGTTGAGATGTTGCTGGGTAGCATCATTGGTGTCGGTCTCGGATTGCTCTACCCTCCCGTGTTTTCACCGTTGGTAGAAACGCTCCAAAAATCTGTGGGAGATTATGTTCCCCCCGGAGAAATTGTACCGGCACTCGGTTCGTATATTGTTCCATTTTTCATCGCCAATGTTTTGCTGGCGCCATTTGTGGAAGAAAATATCTATCGGGGTTATGCAATCACAAAATTAAGACAGCGTTACGGACAGGGCTTAACGTTGTTGACGACATGTGTATTTTTCGGATTGCTTCACTGGGCTGGTGGAATTTGGTACATGGTACTCACCGGGGGATTTCTGGGTGTGATTCTTGCCGGACTCTTTATGTGGCGAAAAAATATTATCGTGCCATTTACACTGCATCTTGCCCTAAATATTGTCGAATTTATTTTTATCCTACAAAACACATAACATTGAGATTGCATAAAGGTTTTCTATCCACAAACACATACACTGACTTCTTTCCATAAAACTCTGTATCTATTTGTGGATTGAAAACATCTATATCAAACCGAAATTTATCTCTTCCGCGCCACCAATTGCGCGGTATAGTTTCCATACGATAGCCCTTCGTTATAAAAAACTATCTCCATATCGGAAAAAATGTCGCTCAGTTCCTGCTTTTCCAGCAGAAAATGCCGCCGGATATTTTTTTTGTGCGGCAGTGTCAATTGCTCGACGGTAAATGTCTCAATCAGCAGCCATCCACCCGGTTTCAATCGCCGTTTCACCGCCGGAAAAATCGCCCGCTCCAAAAACAGAAAATTGACCGCCACATCATATTCGGCGCGGGGAAGCCACCCCTGCTCCAAATCAAGCACGATGGGCACAATTTTCTCCGGCGGGCGGCTCGCTTTTTTGAGCAGACGCAATCCTTCAAATGAAATATCCACTGCATGGACGGTCAATCCGTGCCCCGCCAGCGCCAAACTGTGACGCCCCGCCCCGGCGGCAATATCCATCGCCAGTCCATCTTTCGGCAGTGACGGCAGCCATTCCATCAAAAAATCGCGCGGTTGGTTCGGCAGTTTTGAATCGAGAAAATTGGCATAACGGGTGTCCCATCGCTGGCGGGGGGGCAATCGCCCACCGGTGGGGTCCGGTAAAAACGACCTTCTTCTGACCATAGTATTTGGCTATCTCCTAAAATCTGTTATGATTGAGCGCAATTATTCAACCGGTCGGGAGCGCTGAACCTTTGGCAACTTACGTTTTTATTTCTTCGCCACAAAAATTAAATGAGTTAATCGCCACACTGGACAAGCATCCGGTTATCGCGGTGGATACCGAGAGCGACAGCCTTTACAGTTATTTTGAAAAAGTCTGTCTAGTGCAAATTTCCACCCCCCAAACCGACTATATCGTTGACCCGCTGGCGGTGGATATTTCACCACTGGCAACTATTTTTGCGGCGGAACACATCCAAAAAATCTTCCATGCCGCCGAATATGATATTCTCAGTTTGAAACGCGATTATGGTTTTGAGTTTTCCAACCTGTTTGACACGATGGTCAGTGCCAAAATACTGGGGTGGCAAAAAGTTGGTTTAGGTAGTTTGCTGGAAATTTATCTGCATGTCAAGTTGAACAAAAAGTTTCAGCAGTACAATTGGGGCAAACGACCGTTATCATCGCAGGCGCTGAATTACGCTTATATGGATACCCACTATCTGCACGCGCTGCGTCAAATTCAGTTGGATGAACTGGCGGCGCAAAAACGCCTTTCCGAAGCCCAAGCCGCCTTCAAACGGTTAACCCGATTGACTCCTTCCGCGAAAGTTTTTTCACCGGCGGATTTTTGGCGTGTGCGCGGCGTGAAAAACCTTTCGGCGGAAGAGCAGGCGGTACTGCAAGCCATTTACATTTTCCGCGATGATGTTGCCCGCTATTACAATATCCCGCCGTTTAAAATGATGTCTGATGCGGCGATGTGCCAACTGGCGCAAACCCGCCCGAAAAGCGTTTCCGCGCTGAAAAAAGTGCGCGGCATTCATCGCAACGTGTTGAAAACACACTCGCGTGAACTGGTGGCGCTGCTGCAAGCCAACCAGCCGGAAGCCAGCCATCATCGCCGCCGAAATTCGCGGAACGGATTGACCAACGCCGCGCTGGCACGCTACGAGCATCTGCGGGCATGGCGAAACGCATTTGCCGCCAATCGGGGGGTCGAACCGGATGTTATTTTGCCCAACGATGCGCTCAAAGCCATCGCCCGGCTGAATCCGGCTACCGTCGCCGAGTTGCAGGCGGCGGGCATTCTGGGCGACTGGCAATTTTCCACCTACGCCGAAACGATTATCGAGAAGTTAAACCGGTTGTGACCGTTGGAAAATTCGTGAAACGTGATGCGTGTTTCGTAATTTCACACAACACGAAATACGCAATTCTTCTAACCTCAATTCGGGATAAGATTTTCTGTCCACAGATTCTCACAGAAAAAATAAAAATCGTAACTGTACAGGGTACACTCATTTGCCTCGAACATTCGTAGGGGCAGCCCTTGTGGCTGCCCTGTTTCGGGCGACCATAAAGGTCGCCCCTACGG
>JALVZI010000186.1 GCA_027022125.1 Anaerolineae bacterium
ATCGGTTACCGCCGCGCGATATGGTCAGCAGCGGGGCGGGGGACTGGTGGCAGAAACGGTTTCGGCGCGGCGGTAACCGATGGCATCTTCTCGGAAAACAACCGGCAATCTCGGCGAAACGCTTGCTGCCGATTACCTCCGTCAGCACGGATACGACATTCTGGCGCGCAATTGGCGCTGTGCCACCGGCGAAATTGACATCATCGCCCGCGACGGCGGCACGCTTGTTTTTGTGGAAGTCCGCACCCGGCATGGCGCGCGGCTCGGTTCGCCGGAAGAAAGCATCACGCCCCGCAAGCAGGCAAAACTCATCGCTTTGGCATACGAATATCTGGCAGCGATGGATGCTCCCCCCGCCGATTGGCGCATCGATGTGGTGGCGGTGGTGCTGGGGCGGCGCAACTCGGTAGAGCGGATAACGCACATCCCTTTTGCAGTGGGTGAATAGCGTGAAATTTGGTGGCGCTGCAAAAAGGGGTATAATGTGTGTGATGGATAGGGATAGAGATAGAGATTCGCTGAATCGTTGATTCGCCCATTCGCCCATTCGCAAATTCGTTCTTTCTGCACGCAAACCGCAAAAGCGACCCTTGTGTTTACCAAAAAAGGCTTCTCAAAAAGGAATTATTTTCATGGATGACAAAACATTGAGAAAATACGCGGAACTGGTGGTAAAAGTCGGGTTGAACATTCAGCCCGGGCAGCGATTGCTGATTCGGCTGACTCCGCTGGAAGCCGCACCGCTGGTTCGCGCCGTCGCCGATTATGCCTATCAAGCCGGCGCACGGCTGGTGGATGTTCAATGGCGCGATGAAGACCTGATTTTGAGCCGGTTCAAATATGCTCCGCGCGATTCTTTCGCAGAGGTGGCACAGTATCGCATCGATGGGTTGGTTCAGCATTTGGAAAACGGCGATGCGCTGTTATCCATTCACGCTGCCAACCCCGATTTGCTCAAAGGGCAAGATCCGGAACTCGTCGCCACCATGATGGAAGCATACCAAAAATCGTTACTGCCCGCCAGCAGCCTTATTATGCGCGATGCCATCAATTGGCTGGTGATTGCCTACCCAGCCAAAGCGTGGGCGCAAAAAATCTTCCCCGATGTTGACCCCGATACCGCCGTTGAAAAATTGTGGGAAGCCATGTTGCATATCTGCCGTCTCGACCGGGATGACCCGGTGACGGCATGGCAGGCACACAATACCAAATTGAAAGCCGTCAGTGCATATCTGAACGAAAAACGATATACCGCGCTGAAATACACCGCCCCCGGCACCGATTTCACCGTCGGGTTGCCGGAAGGGCACATCTGGAAGGGCGCGGAAAGCGTCAGCGCGGCGGGCATCCGTTTTATGGCGAATATCCCCACCGAAGAGGTTTTCACCATGCCACATAAAAACCACGCCGACGGGGTGGTTACGGCATCGAAACCGCTGAATTACGGCGGCTCGCTCATCGAAAATTTCAGTCTGACATTTAAAGACGGGAAAGTGGTGGATGTGAAAGCCGAAAAAGGGGAAGAAACGCTGCGAAAATTGGTAGAAATGGATGAAGGCAGTTGCCGGTTGGGCGAAGTGGCACTGGTTCCGTACAGTTCGCCGATTTCGCAATCGGGATTGCTTTTTTACAATACCCTGTTCGATGAAAATGCCGCCAGCCATCTGGCGCTGGGACGTGCATATAAATTCACCATGGAGGGCGGAACCGCCATGACCGATGACGAATTCGCGGCGCGCGGCGGCAATTTCAGCCTGACCCATGTGGATTTTATGGTCGGCAGCAACCAAATGGATGTGGACGGCATCACCGCCGATGGCAAGCGCGAACCCGTTATGCGCGGCGGCGAATGGGCGTTTGAAGTGTAGATTCTGTCAGTCGCAGCGGGGATGGCACACGCCGTCCCCGCTTTTTTATTTCGGCGGAATAAAATCCGGCAAATCATCGGGGCTGTGAGAGAGAATATCTTCCAGCGCGCCGAGCAGCCGGTCAATATCGGCTTCGGTGTTGTAAAATCCGGTGGACACTCGCAGGGCATACGGGTATGGCAGAAAACGGATGATGATATTCTGTTGCAGCAGTTTTGTCATCGCGCGGGCGGGGTCATACCCCGGCAGATTGAATGTCACCAACCCCGATTGCCCCGCTTTTGGGGTGATGACCGTCACCCCCGACAGTGAGTTGAGTGCATTGAAGGTTTGGGTTGCCATCGCCGAGATGCGCTCAAAAATCCATTCCCAGCCGATGTCATCCGCCAGCCAGCGCAGATTGGCGAGCATGGCGTGCATACCGGGGCGGTCAACCGTACCGACCTCGAAGCGGCGCGCGCCCGCCGCCAACATAAATGCCCCGTCATAATCGAACATGGAAGAATCTTCCAAACTGGCATAACCGATAAATGTCGGTGACAGCATACCCAGCCGCTCGCGGCGAATGTACAGCGCGCCCGTGCCTTCAATGCCGCACAGCCATTTTTGCCCCGGCATGGCGTAAAAATCAACCCCGCTGGCGGGCAAGTCGAGCGGGATAGCGCCCACCGATTGCGCCGCGTCCACCAGCGTCAGCACATTGTGTCGCCGTGCCATCGCCGAAATTTCCGCCAGCGGCAACCGCTGTCCCGTGTTCCATGCCACGTGCGAAAAAAGAATCAGCCGCGTGCGCGGGGAAATGGCAGTTTCCAGTCGATGCACAATTTCCCCATCATCCGCCGTGTCCATCAAATCCACCGTTTTGATGGTGATGCCGCGCCGCTGTTTCAGCACATATAGCGGCAACAGTCCGCCTTCGTGTTCCAGTGTGGTGGTGATGACTTCATCCCCCGGTTGAAAATTCAGCCCGTGTGCCACAATGTTCATACCTTCGGTGGTGTGATGAGTGAGCGCGATTTCGGCGGGAGTTGCGCCCGTCAAATCGGCGAATGCCCGGCGCAGGGCGGCTTTTGTTTCTTTCAGCCGCGCGAAACCAGTCATATCGGCGCGCCCTTCCATCAGTTCGCGGGTGTTCTCTGCGGTTAGGGTGGCGATGGTCTGTTTTGCCAGCGGTCCCGATGTGCCGGTATTGAGATACACGGCATTTTCGGTGACGGGCATTTCGGCACGGATGCGGGCAAGTTTTTCGGTGGTCATTCGGTTTCCTCCGGTTATGGTAACTGTTCAGAGGGGATGGGAAAAACGCCCTTCGATACGCGGTTCGCGCAGCGAACCGCTTCTCAGGATGCGTTTTTCCCTGCTGATTTCATCCTGAGTAGCCCACAGGGCGTATCGAAGGGTGAAATCAGCAGGGTATACCACGGACACTGAGCAGTTACGGTTTTTCATAAAAACACAGCAGAGTGCTGCCGTATTTTCGTTCATCATACAGCACCAGATTTTCCAGCGCAATCTCTTCAAATTCTTTGGGGTGAATCTGCACAATGGCGATGCCGTCGGGGGTGAGCAGTTCCGGGCGGGCATCCACCATTTGCAGGGCTTTTATCCACAATCCGCGATACTGCGGCGGGGCGATGTAAATAATATCGAATGGCGGATGGTCTTTCTGCAAAATTTTGAAGGCATCCCCTTTGATGACCCGTGCGCCGGATGCCAGCCCGGTGATGCGCAGATTCTCGC
>JALVZI010000187.1 GCA_027022125.1 Anaerolineae bacterium
CCCCTCGAGCGATTCAGCGAATCGGCGAAACCCTATCCCTATCTTCAAACCGGCACCATCACCGCCTGCCCACCGCTTTCGCGGAGGAAAAACCGCCGCGAACCGCTACGCACGCGATACACAAATTTCGTCGTGCCCCCCTGCCCCACTTCCGTCCAGCAGCGTTCCACCGCGTCAATTTTCAGCACCGACCCATCCCCCTCCGTGCGGATTTTCGCCGGAAAAACGCGGTGACGCCGCGCTAAAATTCGTACCGATTGCTCGCCCATTGTTACACCTCATCCCAAATGGCATTCAGGTTGAACGCATCGCTGAGCGTTTCGGCGGGGGTGCTTTCACCGCCGACCACTTTAAAATTGCGCTCGCCCATCCCCGGCGACACCAGCGCGGGCATATTGCCACCCGCCACACCCGATTGCCCGGAATTGACCACAATTACCGGTGGATACTGCCCCATCTGCTGGCGATATTGATTCTGCTGCGCGTCGTTGCGGCGGAGGGCATACAGCATGATAAAAGTGGTCGGCACGGTTGCCAGCAATCCGAAAACCACGCCGATGATAACCGCCATCGCATCGGCGCTCATTCGCAGGGCGATGGTCACACCTGCACCCACCGCGAAAAGTCCCAAAAAGATAAAAATTGCTCGTTTCATACCGCCTCCGTTCATTTGATTAACTTCAATTGCGTGCCGAACAGTCTGCGCAGCGGGTGTCGTTTCCGCACCGAAACATGCCGCCCGTCGGTGCCGGTTGCCGCCAGCGCGACCGGCGTTTCTTCTGCCAACCAGCGGCGGCTGTGACGTTCTGCCCCGCGCATGCGATTGACCACCTGCCGCACTTCAATCGGGCTGATATATGCCGCTTGAAACCGCCGCACGCGCCCTTTTGCCACCAGCAAAAAATCGCCGCGTCCCATCAGTTTTTCCGCGCCCGTGCCGCTGATACCCGCCGCCACTTTCGCATCATCCGGGCTGGCAACACTGCCGACCAGTCGCACCGGAAAATTACTTTTGGTCAAACTGCCGATGGATGCCGCCAGCGGTTTTTGGGTGCATGCCACCAAATGGATGCCCGCGCTGCGCCCGCGCTGGGTCAGGCGGGTCAGCAGTCGCTGCATCGCGTTGCCACCCTGCTCCAGCAGGTCTGCCACTTCATCAATGAACACCACCACCCGCGGCTCGCTGATGCCGTCGCGGTCGCGGCGCACCATTTCATCCACCAAATCTCCCAGCAGAAAAATGGCTTGATGCACCTCTCGCACCACGGGACGCAGCATGTGCGGCAAATCGGCAAGCGGGGCGAACCCGCCCCCTTTGGGGTCAATCATCACCAATTGCACCTCGCCCAACCGATTGTTCATCGCCAAACTGAGCGCCATTGACTGCGCCAGCGCGGTTTTGCCGGAACCGGTTGTGCCCGCCACCAGCACGTGCGCCACCTCCGGCGACGGCAGTCGCAGCAGCAGTGGCGTGCCGCCATCATCCAGCCCCAAAATTGCCGTTTGGCGCGGAATTTCAGGGAGTTGTGCCATCAGCGGCAGCAAACGGACGGGACGCGCATCGGCGCGGGGTACTTCGATGTGAACGGTGGGTCCGTGCCGGCTGACGCGCACTGCACCCGCACCCAATCGCAGCGCAAATTCCTCCGACAATTTCACGATGGATGCCACTTTACTGCCCAGTGCGGGCGTCACTTCATACCGAATCCAACGCGGCGTCACCGTGCCGCCGGTCACTCGCCCCGGCACGCGGTGCGTTTGCAGCACCATTTCGATTTGGTCTGCCTGAAAATTGAGGATTTGGTTCATCATCACATCGGTGCTGCTGGTCACAGGCTCGCTCGCAAACAAAATTCAGAATTTATGTTCTACCCCATTATACAGAATATCCGTTCTATTGTCAAATGGGTTTTTGGTGCTGTTTGAGCGACAATTGCCGGATTTCCTCTTTCCGATTATAGTTTTCAGCGGTCAATAATCACCAATAACCAATCTCCAGTCAAAGGTTCAATTTTGAAAACACTCATCCTCATTTTTTCATTCATCACCATCACCGCACTGAGCGGTTGCCAAAATACCAAACCCGCTCCCACCGCGATTCCGCCCTCGGCAACCCCGCTCGCCGCAACAGCGACCGCCACCTTGACTCCAACACCAACCGTCACCCCCACCCCGCCCGCCGTTTCCTTCCGTGCGGTGGGCATCATCGGGCAAATTGATTCGCTCAACCCTCTGCTGAACCTGAATCGCACGCTGGCAAAAATCAGTCCGTTGCTGTACCCCGCACTCAATCGGGTGGAACCCGAATCCGCCCGTTTCGAGCCTTTTGCCGCCGAACCCGTCACTGTTTCCGCCGACAATCTGACGCTGACCGCCACCCTGCGGCTGACCACCGTCACCCCCGCCGATGTGCAAGCGAGTATCGAATCTGCCGTGCTACCCGAATTGACCGCCGTCCGCACGGTGGAAATCACGGACGACCACACCCTGCGCGTCACCTTCACCGAGCCGAACTGCACGGCGGTGGACACGCTGGCGCGATTGCCCATTCTGCCCGCCGCGCGCGTCAACGCGGAAAACCCCGGCAATTTCGTATGGGATGCGGCAGCGCAAACGCTGAAATTGCCGGCAGGAAAACCGACGCTCCATTTTTTCGCCGATTCTGCCGCCGCGCAAACGGCGCTTGCGGCGGGTGAGATTGACGCCATCGAACCGCCGGAACTCATCCCCCCCACCCCGCGACTGGTTTTCGCACCGTTCAACAACATGCAAAAACCATTCGATGACCCTGCCGTGCGTCACGCGCTCAGTTTGGCGGTGGACAGAGAATCGCTAACCGCCGAATATCTCGGCGGCAAACCGGCGTTCCCCGTGCCGTTTGACCCCGCCGCCGCGCGAAAAACGCTCGACGCAGCAGGCATTTCCGACCGGGATGGCGACGGTTGGCGCGAATTACCCGGCGAATCGTCGCCGTGGCAGGTTTCAATTGAAGTGGATGTGAATCGGGAAGATTTGCAGCCGGTGGCGTTTTGGCTGGCGGCATATTATCGGCAAATCGGGGTGCAAGCCCGCGCGGAAATGGTTCCCTTTTCCACGCTGATTGACGATTTGCTGACCGGCGATTATCAAATAGCAGTGTACGATTGGCAGGTGGATAACTCGGCAGTGCGAGCGCGTTGGCACAGTGCGGCAATCGGTGCGGAATTCGGCGAAAATATCACGGGGTACAGCAATCCGCAGGTGGACGCGCTGATTGACTCGCTGAATACCGTGCCCCACTGCGACCCGGCAGCGCGGGCGGAAATTCTGCGGCAAATCAACCAACTGCTGGCTGATGACCGCCCGGCAGATTTTTTGGCAATGAGTTATTATCAATGAACTGGTTGAAACTTTTTGTGTGGCTGAAATTCAGCCACGAATTTTCACAAATCTCACAGATTTTTAATGTCATTCCGGAATTTCCCGCAGGGAAATATCCGGAATCCATAGCGAAACACTGTGGATTCCCGCTTTCGCGGGAATGACATCATAAAGAATACCGATGATTTTTGTAACTGATGTTACGCAGTCGAGAATTTGACAAAACGAAAATTATGATTTATTG
>JALVZI010000188.1 GCA_027022125.1 Anaerolineae bacterium
TTGTAATCCGATATCAAACGCTTGTCAAATCTCACACTGCGTAATATGAGTTGCGTAATACTATACGCGAATTGCCACCGAATTGCAATTCGTCTAAAATTTACGGATGGGAACGATGAACGAGAATTTGACGGGACAAATTTATTGCGGCGAGTCGCTGCCGCCACTGGTGGTGCGCGGCTTGCAAGAATTCAATCGCGGGCAGTACTACCGCTGCCACGAAACGTTGGAAGATGCCTTTAACGCCGAACCACGTGCGGTTCGATTGTTGTATCAGGGCATTTTGCAAATCGGTGTGGGATTTTTCCACATTACAAAAGGAAATTGGCGCGGTGCGGTGAAAGTGCTGGAACGCGGCATTTTGAAGATTGTGCGGTTTGAGCCGGGCTGCCAGGGGGTGGATGTGGCATCGCTGCTGGCAGGTGCGCGCGCGGTGCACACCGAGATTCTGCAATTGGGCGCAGATGGTCTGGCAGCGTTCGATGTGGACAGCCTGCCGAAAATTGTATGGGAGGAATGAATGCGACAGCGAATATCCGACCGGAATCTGTGGCTGCCGCCGCTGGCGCTGATTGCCATCGGGGCGGTGATTCTTTTTTTCGCCCCGGCGGAAAAAACGATGGGCGGCGGTATTAAACCGGTGTATGTGCATGTGGCGTTTTCGTGGGCGGGCATGGTCGGCGTGCTGCTGGGCGGTGCGCTGGGGGTGTGGGTGCTGGCAACCGATAGCCCGCGCTGGCACGATTGGATGGAAACGATTGCGTGGGTGGGGGTGATTTGGTTTTTGCTGGGAGTTATCATCAGTTTTGCCGCAGCGAAAGCCAATTGGGGCGCAATCTCGCTGACCGAGCCGCGCACGGCGGCGGGGTTGCAATTTTCCGCCATCGCGCTGATTGCCAAAACGCTGGCGGGCTGGTCGCCGTGGCGACGCCTGCGCGCGGCGGTGAATGTCGCGCTGGTGGGGGTGCTGTGGCTGCTGACATTCTCCGCGCCGCTGATTCTGCACCCCAGAGACCCCATCCGCACCGCAACCTCTGCCGGTATTCAAATAACTTTCGCCGCGATGTTTGTGGTGGTATTGCTGCTCGGCGTGTGGGCGTGCGGAGTTGCGAATAGCGAGTTACGAATAGCGAAGTACGAATAGCGAATGACGAATGGGTTGCGAAACGTGATGCGTGAAACGTGATGCGTGAAACGTGAGGCGTGATGCGTGATGAGTGAGGTGTGAAACGTGATGAGTGATGCGTGAAACTTGCAACCCTGCTACCCTGCAACCTTGCTACCCTGCTACCCTGCAACCTTGCTACTTTGTAACCTTGAACTTTGAACAACCAACCTTGAACAACCAACCCGAAACCCGAAACCCAAAACCCAAAACCCCCGACCGCACCATCTCCGCCGCGATATTTCTCGGTGCGCTGGCGGCATATTTCCGCACGCTGGCGCCGACTGTGCTCAACGGCGATGCCGCACTCTTCCAGTTCACCCCTTCGGTGCTGGGCGTCACATATCCCACCGGCTATCCCGTGTATCTGCTGGCGGCGAAATTGTGGCTGGCAATTTTCCCCATCGGCGAAATTGCATGGCGGATGAACCTTTTTTCGGCGGTGTGCGCCGCGCTGGCAATGGCGATTTTCTACCGGGTGGCGCAGAACATCCTGCGCTATCGGGTGGCGGCAATCAGCAGTGTGTTGTTATTTGCCACCCTGCCGACCTTTTGGCGCTGGGCAACCGAAGCCAAAATTTACACGCTGAACATCCTGCTGTTCACCGCCGCGCTCTATTTTCTCACCCGCTCCAAGCCCAAAAACGCCGCGTTCGGCGCACTCTCTGCCGGATTGCAGTTGGGAGTTCACAGCACCACTGTGCTGCTACTGCCCGGTATGCTGTGGTTGCTGTGGAAAAACTTCCGCCCGTCACGAAAACGGGCAATCGTGCTGTTGGCGCTGTTCGCCGCCCCGGCGATGCTCTATCTGTATGTTCCCCTTCGCGGCGAAATGCTCATCGCACAGATGGGACGCGCTGCCGCCACCCGGCACGGACTGTTGAGCGATTTTTATCACAGCGGCATTTCGGGCTGGATGCGCTATTTCACCGCCGCCGATTTTACCGGCGGGGTGGTCACCAATTGGGGGCGCGTGCCGCACGATTTTTTCACCCGCTATTTGGGGCGATTGATGCGCATCGATTGGGGCTGGGTCGGCATCGGTTGGGGGTTTGCCGGACTGGCGGTGTTCGCCCTGTGGCAACCGCTGCGAAAATGGGTTGTCCCGCTGGGGCTGCTTTTCGCCCTGCCGATTCCTTTCGTGCTGACATACGGACGCGGCGAGCAGAACGCTTTTCTGCTGACCAGTAATCTGATTTTCGCCCTTTTTGCGGGAGGCGCAGTCGCAGTGCTCCAATGTAAAATTCAAAATGTAAAGTTCAAAAATGGCGGGGAACAGTGGTTCAAACTCGGTTTGAGCGGATTGCTTGTTCTGCTGATGCTGATACTGCCCGCTCGCCGCATCTCGGCAAATGTGGATTGGCTCACCCACAAATGGGATACCGCCAACCGCGATTATTGGCTCGATGTGCTGGCGCACCCGCTGGAACCCGATGCCGGTATTATGGCGGATTGGGGCGATTTAACTTCGATGTGGTATATGCAGCACATCCGCCACCTGCGCCCCGAAATTGCCGGGCTGTACCCACCCGTCGAATCGGTTGCCGCCGATTGGCTGGCGCAGGGACACCCGCTGTATATCGGCGGTCCCGTGCTGAACCGCTGGTCGGCGGCGGAATTGGCGAAATATCGTTTTGTGCCGTGGGGGCGGGTGGTGCGTGTTTTTCCCGAAAATGCAGAAATTGCCATCCCGAAATTGCCGCACGCGGTGGAAACCGTTTTCGGCAGAAAACTGGCGCTGACCGGCGCGGATTTCCCCGCCGAAATAGCGGACGGCGGGCGGATGACCGTGCAATTGGGCTGGCAATCGCTGGCGGAACTGCCCGAAAATACGCGCTATTCGCTGCGGCTGGTGGCGGCAGATGGAACTATCGCGGCGCAAAAAGATGATGTCATCCGCCCCGGCTGGTATCCCGCACCGACCATTCCCGCCGGATTGCCGATGCTCGGCGCATACTCGCTGCCGCTGCCGACCGGAACCCTGCCCGGCGAATATCGCTTGCAATTGGCGGTGTATGACCGTGTCGGGCAGGAATGGGCGCAGCCGGATGGCAGCCGCACGCTCGATTTGGGTGCGGTGTCGGTGCGATTCGCCCCCGCGCGGGGCGTCGCCGGATGGCGGCGTTTCGGCGGCGAAATTGCGCTCGATGCGATGGCGGTCGGCGCGGCGCAGGTTCGGCAGGGGGACGTTTTCACCGTGCAATTTTTGTGGCGCGCACTCAAACCGCCATCCGAAAATTATACGCTGTGGGTGGCGCTGGTTGACCGCGACGGGCGGGTGTGGCGCGAGTGGCGCATTCCCACCGAAACCGCCGCGTGGCGCGAAAATCAGCCGGTGCGCCAGCGGGTGGATGTGGTTGTGCCCGCCGAAACCCCCACCGGCGACGGGGCGCTGTCGCTGCGGGTGCGCTGGCTGCGTGCTGATGGTTCGGCGC
>JALVZI010000189.1 GCA_027022125.1 Anaerolineae bacterium
AAAGTGGAAATCACGGTCTGGGGCGAGAAAATCGTCATCGAGCGCAGCGGCACGGATGGCGACGAAAAAGCCGCGCGCCGCCTGTTTGCCGAGATGGACTGCAAAGTGGACGCTTTCGGTGTGGGCGGGGTGGAATTGTACATTCGGTTGGGCGAAAAAGAATACCCGCTGCGGTCGGGAATCAATCTGATAAAAGATGTGCGCCAAACCCCCGCCGTGGACGGGCGCGGGCTGAAACACACGCTGGAAAGCCGAGTGATGCAGGTCATCGAGCCGCAATTGGATGAGCCGCTGTCGCCGCGCCGGGCGATGATGACACTCGGCGTTGACCGGTTCGGCATGGCGCAATCGCTGGTGACGGCGGGCTTCGATACCGTTTTCTGCGATATAATGTTCGGGCTGGGATTGCCCATTCCGCTGCACAGCCTGAAAAGTCTGCGCGTGCTGGGCGGCATTCTGCTGCCGGTCGTCGGGCTGGCGCCCATCAGCATGATTTATCCCACCGGCGACGACCAGAATGAAATTGTGCCAAAATACGAAAAATGGTTCAAATACGGCTCGGTCATCGCCGGCGATTTTCTGTATATCCGCAAACATCTGCCCGATGACCTTTCGGGGCAGAGTATCGTTACCAACACCACCACCGCCGCCGACGTGGAATTGCTGCGCGAGCGCGGGCTGAAATATCTCATCACCACCACCCCCGTGTTCGACGGGCGCTCATTCGGCACCAACATGCTCGAAGCCGCACTGACGGCATACGCGGGCAAAGGTCGCCCCCTCACCGATGCGGAACTCGTTTCCCTGCTCGATGAGTTGGGCATTGGACCAACCTTCCAAAAATTGAGGCGTTAACCACGAATTTTCACAGATTGGAGAGATAGCACACGGATTGCACGGATTATACGGATTTTCGCTGATTTTTTCTGTGTTTTATCTCACTGTGGCGGTATTTTCGTAGAGACGCCCAGTTTGGGCGTCTCTACGGGGTCGCTCAGGATTCGTTCCTTTCCCAATCCGTTGTAGTGTTTGTACACAGTACAAAACGTTTATCCACCGCGAACATTACCGGTTGACCAATTCATCACGTTTCACGTTTCACGAAAGTTGTTGGCAACAGATGGCTATTTGTTAAGGTGATTTTGGTGTTAATGAATTATGCTCTAAAAAAGAGGTTTTTATGACCAAACCGTTCTTTTCCGATATGGATAAATACCTCTTTGCCGAGGGGAACCACGAGCGCATTTACGAGAAACTCGGTGCGCATATTACCGAGATTGACGGCGTGCGCGGGGTGCATTTTGCCGTGTGGGCGCCCAATGCGAAAGCGGTCTATCTGGTGGGGGATTTCAACTTTTGGAACAGCACCGAACACCCGCTGCTGAGTCTCGGTGAGAGCGGGGTGTGGACGCGCTTCGAGCCGGGATTGGGCGTCGGCACGCTCTACAAATTCCGCATCGAAACACATGACGGGCGGTGGCTGGAAAAAGCCGACCCGTATGCTTTCGCGGCGGAATTGCGCCCGCAAACCGCATCGGTCGTTACCGATTTGAGCACCTACACATGGAATGATGGCGACTGGCTCGCCCGTCGCGCCGAAACGCAATCGCTCGATGCGCCGCTTGCCGTGTATGAAGTCCATTTGGGCAGTTGGCGGCGCGGCGAAGGCAATCGCTATCTCACATATGCCGAACTCGCCGAGCAACTGATTCCATACGTGAAAGAATTGGGCTACACCCACATCGAACTGCTGCCCATCGCCGAACACCCCTTCGATGGCTCGTGGGGCTATCAGGTGGTCAACTATTATGCCCCCACCAGCCGATTCGGGTCGCCGCAGGAATTTATGGCGTTTGTGGATGCCTGCCACCGGGCGGGTATCGGCGTGATTGTGGATTGGGTTCCCGCCCATTTTCCCAAAGATGCACACGGGTTGGGCGAATTCGACGGCACACACTTGTATGAGCACGCCGACCCCCGCAAAGGCGAGCACAAAGATTGGGGAACCTACATTTTTAATTACGGGCGAAATGAAGTTCGCGCTTTTTTGCTTTCCAATGCCGTTTTCTGGTTCGACAAATATCATATTGACGGTTTACGGGTGGATGCGGTCGCCTCGATGCTCTATCTCGATTATTCGCGTAACGACGGCGAATGGATACCCAATATTTACGGCGGGCGCGAAAATCTGGAAGCCATCGCCTTTTTGAAACGTTTTAACGAAGTGACGCACGGTATTTTCCCCGATATTCTCACCTTCGCGGAAGAATCCACCGCCTGGCCCCAAGTGTCGCGCCCGGTGTATCTGGGCGGACTCGGGTTCGATTTGAAGTGGAATATGGGCTGGATGCACGACACGCTCGATTATATGAGCAAAGAGCCGATTTACCGCAAATATCATCACAACGAACTGACGTTTTCGCTGATATACGCCTTCAACGAGCAGTTCATTCTGCCGCTGTCGCACGATGAGGTGGTACACCTGAAAGGTTCGCTGGTGGCGAAAATGCCCGGCGACGACTGGCAGAAATTTGCCAATTTGCGGGCATATTACGGTTACATGTACGGACATCCCGGCAAAAAATTGTTGTTTATGGGCGGTGAATTCGGGCAGTGGACGGAGTGGGATTTTGAGCACTCGCTGCGCTGGGATGAGTTGGAACATCCGCCGCATCGGGGATTGCACAAATTGGTGCAGGATTTGAACCGTCTGTACCGCGAACATCCCGCTTTTTTTGAGGTTGATTTCGAGCCGAGCGGCTTTGAGTGGATTGACGCCAACGACAGCGAAAATAGCGTCATCGCCTTTTTGCGCTATAACCGCGCCCGCGACGAATTTTTGGTATTCGTGTGCAATTTTACCCCTGTGTCGCGCGGAAATTATCGCATCGGTGTGCCGGAAGACGGATTTTATGCGGAACTGCTCAACACCGACGCGGAAATCTATTGGGGCAGCGGCATTGGCAATTTGGGCGGCGTGCAGAGCGAACCGCTATCGTGGCACAACCGCCCCCATTCCATCAACCTGACCCTGCCACCGCTCAGCACCCTGATTTTGAAGCGGACGGAAAGTCGGTAAAATATCGATATGGTTGAAATGTCGGAAATAAAACGGGTTGCAGAAAAAATCGCTATGGCAGCGAATGCGGAGAAAGTCATTCTTTTTGGTTCGTTCGCGCGCGGCGATTTTCACGCCGGCAGTGATGTGGATTTGTTCATCATCGCTCCCAGCAATTTACCCCGTTTTAAGCGCAGTCGGAAATTGTATAAACTTTTTTCCCCATACCCGTTCAGTATGGATTTGCTGGTATACACCCCGGAAGAGGTGGAAGCGGGCAAAAAAACGCCGCTATCATTTGTGTCAACCGTTTTGCGCGAAGGGAAGGTGGTGTATGACCACCGAACGTGAAATAGCCCGCCAATGGGTGGCAAAAGCCAAAAATGATTTACTGAACGCCGATAATAATTTACGTGCGAAAGAAATCCCTTTTGATACTGAACTAAATGAAACTTTTGAAAAGTGTGTCAAAATTACAAAAATCATCGGTAATTTTTATGATGTCATTCCCGCGAAAGCGGGAATCCACGGTGTTTCAC
>JALVZI010000190.1 GCA_027022125.1 Anaerolineae bacterium
CCGCTTGTGCGATTTCAATATCGCTGGGAACGGGGTGTTTAATTTCGATTGCCATATTTTATTTTCCTTTCGTTATAAAATTGGTTGAGACACAAAAAAACGTGAAGAGAATAAATTGTCAAGTAATCTCTTCACGCGGTTAACAGAAGTGGTAATCCGAATTTACGACAGATATGGGTTTTGAGTTGATGATGATATCTTTGTTTCGACACAATATTTTTACCGAATAAACCCTTCTTTCAGAATAACATCTTGTAAATTATATCACGAGGGGAAGATTTAAGTCAAATTTAACCCCGATTGTCGGGTTGTCGGGTTGTCTGACAAATTTTGCGGGGCAAAAAAATAACGCACGTTTGGCTACCCCATCGGTTTGACCATTTCCAGCCGTTCAAACGAAAGAATGTATCCCATTGCCTGCATTGCCTGCCAGTGGGCGGCGGCAGGATGGACATTTTCCACCACCGTGTCTTGCGCGGGGTGTCGCCAGTGCAGATTTTCCAGCAGGGCGGTTGCCACAGCGACAGGGTCGCCGCTTTCGATGGTGAACACCAGTCGCCCCAGTTGGAAGACGGTGTTTTGGTACACCAACCAGCCTTTGCCTCTGCCGCGCGGCAGGTCGGCAACCAACCCGGCGAGATTGCCGGCATTCTCCATCGAGCGGGCATCGGTGAGCCACGAAACGTGGTCGGCACGAGTTTTCAACAGTGCCAGCGAGTCGCGGTAACTCACCGCTTCGATGTATGTGCCGGTGGTGACGATGTTCACCGGTTTGGGCGGGCGACGCACCACCAGCACTTCCCCTTTGTGCCGAAAACCGCATTTTAAAAATAGTTGCTCGGCGGGAGTGTTGTTTTTGATGACATCCAGTTGCATTTCTGGCACGCCCAGCGCGCGCGAATTTTCAATCAATACCTGCATCATCTTCCAGCCCAGCCCGCGCTTGCGACCGTTGGGCAGCACCCCCAGCCGAGTGACCCACGTGGCGTGTTCGCGCACACCGAGCATCGCCAGCCCCAAAATTTCGTCGCCTTCCACCGCCACCACCGATTGCGCCAAATCAATATCGTAATTGTGCACATAATCGCGCATTTTGCGCTCGTTCATCGGCATAGGGACGATGTAATCAACGCGGGTGCGGTTGTACGCATCGGTCAGTTGGGCAAAACTGAATTCATTTGCCGGAACCAGCATCATTTTGGGCGTGATGATGGCGGGGGATGGGGTTGGTGGGTGTTTTTTGCCGGTATGAGCCACGAAAACCTCGATGCAATCAGGATGTTGGGGTTGGGGAAAGATATGCCATCACCATTTCGGCGAATTGGCGCGGGTCAATCGGCTTGCCGATATAGTCATCGCAGCCGTAAGCGCGCACCATCTCTTTGGCGGTTTCTTGGGGCCAGGCGGTAACGGCAATCATCGGCACGTGCGCCAGCGTGGGGATACGGCGAATGAACGCGGCGACCGTTTGCCCGTCAATATCGGGCAGCCCCAAGTCGAGCAGTACCAAATCGGGCTGCTGTTCAACTGCCATCTGGATGCCGGTTTCGCCATCCCAAGCATGCACCACATTGATTGCTTCTGCCTGCGCAGCGAGAATGCGTTTTACCAGTGTGGCATTATTGGCGTTATCTTCAATCATCAAAACGGTTTTAGTCATCGCCGTTCCCTTTGTGCGGAGTTTCTGTTGAAAGTATAGCACAGCCTGCGGATTTTTCAATGGTGAGTTTATCGCCTGCAACCTTGACCATCCGGCGAAAATGGGTTAAACTACACTTGACATAACCGCAAAACTACGGAGGATTTTATGCGAAAACGCGCACTCTTTTTCACGGTTGCCGTTATAGCGATTTGGTCGGCGCTGGCGGTGGTGGCGCTGGCACAAACCAACCCGACCCAGCCCGGTGGCAGCATTGATGTGGCGGTGGTGCTGGCGCCGCTGGTCGCCGCCGCGCTCGGTATCGAGCGCTTGCTGGAAACGCTGTGGGGGGTGGTCGAAATGGTGCTGGATATGCTGGGCATCACCCCCACCGGCAAAAAATACATCGCTTTTAAAACGTGGGCATCGGCGGCGCTGGGTATTGTGCTGGGCATCATTCTGGCTTCTGCCGCGCGGTTGCAGATGTTCGGTATGCTGGGCTTGCATGTGAATGCCGGCGCAGATGTGTTCATCACCGGGCTGGTCATCGGTTCCGGCTCGAAATTTACCCACGATGTGATTGGCATTTTGACCGAAGGCAAACGCGGGCTGGAGCAGTGGCGCAAACTCACCGAAAGCCGCCGCACCGGGCAGATGGTGGAATAGTTACACCACCCCCGCCGATTGCAGTTCCGCGATTTCCGCGTCGCCGTACCCCAGCGATTGCAGCACCGCTGCCGTGTGCTCGCCGAGCAGGGGTGGCGGCGTGCGGTAACTCACCGCCGTGTCCGACAATCGCACCGGGTTGCCCAGCGATTTGACCACGCCCGCCAGCGGGTGTTCCAGTTCCACAATAAATTGCCGCGCACGCAACTGCGGGTGTTCCATCGTTTCGGGGATGCGGTTGATGGGTCCATTCGGAATGCCCGCCTGTCGCAATTTTTCCAGCCAGAAATCGGCGGGTTGGGTTTTGAAAATCGCTTCCAGTTCGGCGGTCAGTTCATCCCGATGCGCCAGCCGGTCGGCGTTGGTGCGATAGCGCGGGTCGTTTTGCAGGTGTTCCAGTCCCAGTGATTGGCAGAATGCCGCCCACAGTTTCTCGGTTCCCACTGCGACAATGATATATTTATCCGCCGCCGGAAAAACCTGATACGGCACGATGCTGGGGTGGTCGTTGCCCAATCGCGGCGGAACCACGCCCGCATTCAGATAATTTGCCGCCAAAATGGTTGACCATGCCGTTTGGCTTTCTAGCAGACTGACATCGATGGCTTGCCCTTTGCCGGTGCGTTCGCGGGCAAACAGCGCGCCCAAAATGCCGATGGTCGCATACAGTCCGGTGGTCATATCCGCCAGCGGCACGGGATAGCGATACGGCTCGCCGTCGGGTGCGCCGGTGACGCTCATCAGCCCGGCTTCGCCCTGCGCCACCATATCGTAACCGGGTCGGTCGGCATATGGACCGCTGTTGCCATACCCTGATACACTGCAATAAATCAAACGCGGGTTCAGCGTGCGCAGTGTGTTTTCGTCCACTTTTGCCCGCTCCCGCGATGCCTGTTTCGGGATATTGTGGATGAACACATCGGCGCGGCGAATCAACTCGTGCAGAATTTTCTGCCCCGCTTCGCTGCGAATGTTCAGCGTCAGGCTTTTTTTGTTGCGATTCACGCTCAAAAAATAGGTGCTTTCCCCTTCCATAAACGGCGGTCCCCAGCCGCGACTCTGGTCGCCTTTGCCGGGACGCTCAATTTTGATAACCTCTGCGCCCATATCGCCGAGCATCATGGTGCAGTATGGTCCCGCCATTGCCTGTGTCAGGTCAATCACCGTGATATTGTCGAGTATGTGAGTCATCGTCAGCCTCTTTTCGGATTTTCACCCTCCCCCTGCCCCCTCCCTGAAAGGGAGGGGGGAAAATCCCCTCCCCCTCAAAGGGGGAGGGTTAGGGA
>JALVZI010000191.1 GCA_027022125.1 Anaerolineae bacterium
TATGCGCGACGCGCTGGCGTTCGTCAGCCAAAACTACCCCCAGCCCGCGCCGCTGACCCACCCCATCCCCGATGAAATTTGTGTTATCTCAATAATCGGCGCATAATTATTCTTGATAGGAGTTTTCGTTTATGCCGTTTCGCAAACTTTTGAAATATTTCACCATCGTCATCGCCGTCGCAGCGGTGGGATTGATACTCATCCAATTTATTCCGGTAAAAATCACCAACCCGCCGGTTGTCAGCGAACCCAACTGGGACTCGCCGCAAACGCGGGCACTGGCACAACGCGCCTGTTTCGACTGCCACAGCAACGAGGTTGTCGTGCCGCCGTATGCTAAAATCGCCCCCATATCGTGGATTATCGCCAACCACGTTTCAGAAGGGCGCGAAAAACTCAATTTTTCCGATTGGGGAAAGGTTCGCTCGAAAAAAGCCAATGAAGCCATCGAAGTGATTTCGGAGGGAGAAATGCCGCCGCTATACTATACCGTCATCCACCCCGCAGCACGGTTGACCCCCGCCGAAAAACAGGCGCTGATAGCCGGACTGCGCGCCACCATTCAAAATTCAAATTGAACCTATTGAAATTTTTTGTGTGCCTAAAATTCAGCCACAGATTCTCACAAATTTCACAGATTTTGAGTGTCATACCGGAATTTCCCGCAGGGAAATATCCGGTATCCACAGCAAAAAACAATGGATTCCCGCTTTCGCGGGAATGACATCGTAAAAACAGCCGGTAATTTTTGCACGCTATTCAAAAGTTTCATTTATTTGAAAGATAACCATGCCGAAAACAATTCTGGTGGTAGATGACGACCCGCTCATCATCGAATCGTTGACATACAGTCTGAAAAAAGAAAATTTCACCGTCGTTCCGTGCCGCGACGGGCTGGAAGCCGTCGCGCTGGCACACGAAACACAACCCGATTTAATTGTGCTGGATGTGATGCTGCCATCCATTGACGGCTGGGAAGTTTGCCGCCGCATCCGTCAAGAAAGCGCCGTGCCCATCATTATGCTCACCGCGCGCGGTGACGAGTTTGACCGGGTGCTGGGGCTGGAAATCGGCGCCGATGATTACCTGCCCAAACCGTTCAGTTTTCGGGAATTGCTGGCGCGCATCCGCGCTACCCTGCGCCGTGTGGAATTTGAACGCCGCCAGCCCGTCAACCACACCCTCATCATCGGCGGCATTGTGCTCGACCACTCCGCTCATCAGGTTCGCAAAAACGGAAAACTGCTCACGCTAACCCAAAAAGAATACGACCTGCTGTTCACTCTGATGAGCCGTGCCGGGCAGGTCGTCAGTCGGGCGGAATTGCTGGACATTGTTTGGGGCATAGATTGGCTGGGCGATACCCGCACGCTCGATGTGCACATCCGGTGGGTGCGGGAAAAAGTGGAAGACGACCCCGGCAAGCCGCAATATATCCAAACTGTACGCGGTGTCGGCTACCGGTTCAGCACCCCGCAGGATTTGCCATCGTGAAATTCGGACTGCGCGAACGACTGGTTGCAACTTATCTGATTTTAGCCATTCTGGGCGTCGGCGGGCTGTCCGTCCGATTCGCGCTGCAGGAAAAAACCCGCATCGTTGATGCCACCGAGCACGAGTTAGAAGTTAAAGCCTTCACCATCGCCGCCGCCATCGGTTCCCCATTGGAAAAATTTGCAGAAGATGAATTGCCATACGCCGATTTCAAGCGGGCGCTCGACCGGTTGGCACGCACCGCCGAAGCCCGGTTGACGGTGCTGACCGTTCGCGGCGATCCGATTTACGATAGCAGCATCGATTTTCGGCAGATAGAAAATCAGCGCAACCACATCGAAGTGCAGCAGGCGTTTCAGGGGGCAGAACAGCATCAAATTCGGCGCGACCCGATTTCCGGCGAAACACGGTTGTATGCCGCCGCCATCATCCAGCAAGAAAGTTCACCGCAGGGTGTGGTGCAACTGTCCATCCCCGTCGCACCGATGGAATCCCAAATTCAGCGCGAATGGCTGACGCTGGCAGGTTCCGCGCTGGCTATCATCGCCGTTATTGTAATTGCCAGTTGGTGGCTGGCGCGCTACATTTTGCGCCCCATCTCGCAGATGCAAGCCGCCGCGCACAGTTTGGCAGACGGTCATTTCGACCGGCGCATCCCCGACAAAGGCACAGACGAATTGGCAGACCTCGCGCGGGCATTCAACAATATGGCGGCGCAATTAAGCGAAATGCTGACCAAACAGCGGTTGTTCGTCGCCAATGCCTCGCACGAATTGCGCACCCCGCTGACCAACATCAAACTTCGCGCCGAAACGCTGCTGGACGGCGCATACAGCGACCCCACCGTTTCCGATAAATTTTTGCGCGATATTGAAAGTGAAGCCGGGCGGATGGAACGGCTGGTGAAAAATCTGCTCACACTATCCCGGCTCGATATTCAAACCGAAGCGGACACGCTGATGCCCATCAAACCCTGCATACTTTTAAAAGCCGTGGTGCGCACTTTTTTACCGCAGGCGGAACAGAAAGAAATTTCGCTTTCGCTGGCGTGTAACGGCTTGCCCCCCATTCGCGGCAATCACGAACAACTCCACCGTGTGTTTGAAAACTTGCTGAGCAATGCGCTGAAATACAGCCCGCCCGGCAGTCTCATCACGCTTTCTGCCGCCGATTCTACCACCGAGGTTGTTTTCACCATCAGCGATACCGGTTTCGGTATTCCGCCCCAAGATTTGCCGCACATTTTCGACCGTTTCTACCGGGTGGATAAAGCCCGCACCCGCACCGCCGACCCCGGCGGCACGGGGTTGGGACTATCAATTGTGCAGAGCATCATTCACGCTCACGGCGGGCAAATCAACGTTACCAGCCAGCCCGACCGCGGCACCACTTTTGTCATCCGCCTGCCGAAAGCATCCTAATCTCAATAGGGGTGCTCGCCGCGCGAAATTGTCCAAGTTCTGTTGACATTTGCCGATTTTCACTCTTCGATGCGCCCTGCGGGCTGATCAGGACGAAAAATCAGCAAACCAATCGAGTTTTTCGGCGAGACGCACCACTTCACCGATGACGATGACCGCCGGAGACACAATTCCCGCTTCGGCAACCGCCTGCGGCAGCGATGCCAGCGCGGCGCGCACGGTTTTTTGTGCCGCCGTGCCCCCAGATTGCACCGCCATTGCCGGGGTATCGGGCGGGCGACCCGCTGCCAGCAATTCATCCACAATAAATTGAATGCGTTTCACGCCCATCAAAATAACCAGTGTGGGAATATTGCCAAACACACGCCAATCGGTATCAATTTTGGGCAAACCGGAAGCGTGATGTCCGGTGATAACCGCGAACGACCGCGCCACACCGCGATGTGTCACCGGAATACCGGCATACGCCGGGGCGGCGATAGCAGATGACACACCGGGCACAATTTCAAATGGCAATCCGGCATCTGCCAGCGCCAGCGCTTCTTCTCCGCCGCGCCCAAACACAAACGGGTCGCCCCCTTTAAGCCGCACCACCATTTTCCCGGCGCGAACGTGCGCCACCAGCATTTTATTGATTTTCTGCTGGGGCACGGTATGTTTCGCCATTTTTTTTC
>JALVZI010000192.1 GCA_027022125.1 Anaerolineae bacterium
CAGGCATTTCCTGTGTTTCGGAAAGATGCCAACCGGTCTCATCGTAAAAATACCACTGTCCGGTTTTTTTGCCTTTTGCCCAATATCGACCTTGGTCATCCTGATAGTATTGGGTGGTATCCGCTTCGATACCGGCATCCGGTGCGGGTGTTTCCGGTTCGGGGCGCTGCCATTGTTCACCATCGAAATAGTACCATTCGTTGGTTTCTTTCCCCAGCATCCAATACACGCCGTTTTCGTCCACAAAAGGGAGCGTGTCGGCGTCGCGGGGGTCGGCTTGCGTCCATTCCGCGCCATCGTAATAATACCATGTGCCGCTTTCTGCGCCGATGACCCAATAGCGACCGTAATCATCCTGCGTTTGCAGGGCATCCACGGCAGATTGAAACGCTTCTGCGTCCATTTCTCCGGCTTCAAACGCCTGCCGCAGTGCTGCATATTGTTCTTCTATTTGAGATATGTTCATCGTTTTTGACTTTCTGTGTACTATTGACCCAAAAGGTAAAAGGTGTTGACAGGGTAACTATTCTTAAATGAGAAAATCGCTTTTCGATACGCGGTTCACCCGCGAACTGTTACTCAGGGTGCGGTTTCTCCACTGAAAACGAAACGCCGACACCCCCTAACAATTACTTTCCGGCTTACGGTGAAACGGTTAACTCGAAGTCATCAATGTATACGTCATCAGATTGATCCGAAAATTTTAAGCGGAGAACTATCCGGTCAAGATGTTTATTCCGGTATGGTCCCCACCCATTTGAACTCGAATTGTTGCCTCCCGAAACATTAAAACCTTGTTCTCCGCTCCGTTTAATCCATCTCCGGTTCCAGTTGTCTCCCAAATCAAAGTCTGAACGTATACCGGTGCCATCTGTAAAATACACCACGATCGATGACCTGTCCCGCCCCCAGCCTCCTCCCACCCGCACAGATATGGAAAAATCGGTATTCCCGGCTAATACAACTCCATATCGTCCCTGAACATCAAACGTCCAATCTGCATATCCTTCACCACTGCCATCCATCCGGTTATGATGTAACTTCATTGCACCGTTCGGTGTTAAATAGCCGTCATTTGCAATCCAAGCGGCAGGAAAAATAGTGTCCGGGTTCACCGTACCGTTGATTGATACAGGTGCCGGCTTGTCGGGATGTGGCGCAAAATAGTTCAGATCGGTTGATGTATTAAATGGTAAGGTCAAAGAAAAGTAATTTTTCATCACCTGCGGCAGATAAGTGGCGCAATACCCTATGCAACTTTTCACATCATAGGTGTACCACGGACGACCGGCTTCCCGGTCACTAAAATAGTTGACCGTTTCATTTTCGGCATAAGCCATATCAAAACGAATGGTGTGCCGTGACCCTACTGCCGCACCCGGTGGAGGCGATACGGTGGTTGTCACTGTGACCACCCCACCCGGTTGTGCCGTGGTGTTGATGCCGGTTGGGTGCATCAACACGTTCGTCGCCCGATTTGCCTGTTCGGCTAAAGTATAGTGGTCGAAAAAGATACGTCCGCTGTTCCACGCTGTAACGCCCGTATTTTGGATGAGAAATGTCCCGGTGCAAACGCCGTTTGCGGGGATGATGTCGGGGCAGCCCGCTTCTGCCCACGATACATCCAGCAGGTTCCAGCGATAATCGGGGGTGAGTTGTTGGTCATTGTTTGCCGCATCTCGAATGTGAATGCCGGTGTAATAGTGGGTGAGGATTTGCGCCGCTTCGTCCCAGCGAACACTCCAAAAATCTCCCAATCCGTCACTGTCGTGCGGGTAATTCGGGTCGCCGACCGCCACCGGTCCACGCGATGAGGTGTGCCCGAAACCCCACCGGCTCGCACCTTTCGATGACATTCCGCCATTCTCCGTACCAATCGGTTGACCATAAGCGATGCTAATCGTATCGGAAATACTTTTCAGATAAGATCTGTTTCCCGGGGAGGTTACCGCTCCGTTATCCGCGCCATACAAAGCGTCAATCGGTTCAGTGTCCCCGGGTAGCGTCAGATACCACATATCATTGACGGCCTCGTCTACCCGTTGTTGCTGCGCCAACGTGAGGGTGTCGTAATAGTAAGGAACAAATACTTGCCGTGCATTGGAGTTATCCAAATAATCGTGTTCCATACGCCAATAAGCGTATGTGCGTGCAGCAATGGCTTGCGCTTTCATACTTGATAATGACACATTCCCCTGACTGGCTTTTCGTATGGCTATTTCTTCGGGCACAACATCTCTTAAATAACGATTATACGGTTCGCTTGAATTACCTTCAATGCTTACGGTCACGGTAGGAATATTAAACGGATACGATTTGGTCGTTTCTGGCGAGCAACTATTCCACAGATCACCATTGTTATCGTTATTGTCGCAATATGCCGTACATCCCCATTTAGTGCTGCCAGCGGTGCAACGTGTGATACGTGCACTTCCATCTGAATTTAACTCATGCATTCGAACAGTAACTTCTACCGGATGTACATAATCAGATGACGATTTATTTAATGGTTCCACCGCATTTGACGATGTATAAAATGAATCCTACGCTATGATTAAAGCCGCTATGGATATAGTTATTGTCAACAAAATCTTTAATTTCATCATTATCCTCTTACGCAATGTTAGTGTGCTGTGATAGAAACAAAACACATTCTATCTACTACACCTAATGTGGATGTCGCCGAAACAATAGGACATGAAAGAATTAAAGATTTTCCATTTGAAGATAATGCTAGTTGGGAACCGGGTTGACTTGCCCCTCCAAAGTCATAGTTGGGAAGGAGTGCTTGTACCTTTCCCGTTTCTACATCCAATAATCTGAGACGCTGTTTTTGTGCAGGGTTTTCTACCGTCTCACTCGGATGCCCCAACATCAGCAAGTGGCGGGAATCCGGAAACCACGCTAAATCCCAAGTATGGCTCCACGCCCAGTTCGATTTGAAAACCTCTCCTTTCACCGTGTCTACAATAACCAAATCATTGCGTTCCATCAACGTACCGGGGTCGTTTGTGGCAGTCAGCATAGCCAAATATCGTCCATCCGGACTCCATTGCGGCGAAAACCCATACCGTGGTTCTCCAGAGTCTATCTCGCAAACTTTATCTGTTTTCCGGTCAACCAAATACAACCGCGGCGGACCATACACAACGACTTTGGTGTGTTGCCGGTTTTCAGCGATAGCAAATGGAAATTTATCCCATTCTTTCAAAATATCGGGATAGGCATAATTCTCATACCGCCATTGCTCGGGATCGAACGGATATTGCGCTACTCCAAACCATCTTGTCGCTTCTGCAGGCAACACCCCTCGTGCTTTTGCTTTGTCAGTCAAAGACGCATAATCCAATAGATATTGAACTTTATCTGCCCCACGACTCAGCCAAATACCATATCGGTCAATCCCGCTTATTTTTGCCGTTTGACGGTCGGCGTATATCACCGCTTGTTCGTTCGGCAGCCAATGAACGTTTCGTGCGTTCTCCAAATCATCGGCGTATACCCGTGTGTCGCCTGTTTGTGTGTCCAATACTTCGATGCTCTGACGGGGGACGCTTCTAACGTGAATCAATAAATGCCGATTATCCGGTAACCATTCGATAATCTCAATCGGCGCTTCGCGTTGAAAAATGATTTTCGGCTCGGAAAACGAGAAAGTATCTTGAGATAAAGATTGCGTGGACGACGAAAAATTACCCTTCTTAAAAGCACAGTGCGGTGGAATAACCGGTTTTACCGGTGAAGAGAATTGCGTCAGTGTCGGGGTGTCGGTCGGTGCGGGGATGGCTTTTTCAATGGGTGATTGAAAGGTGAGAAATTGCCCATCTGCCGGAGAGCCTCCTTTTAGAGTCAACACCAATACAACCCCCACACCGATAGTAATCAAACCACCGATAATACTCCCTGCTGTATTGAAAATCCTTCTCATCAAAAACACCTCGCTTGCTCAAAAGACCCAATATCACCATATCCCGAGTAGATATTTGACAGAGATTCCCTCCGTAGAGTTTACTACAAGGGAATATAGTACCGTTAATTGCCAGAATCGCAAATAGCCCTGTCAAAAAATAGGCAGAATGGCGGAAAGCGTAGGCTAATAATCGGGGAATCGTTACTTTTTGCTCCGGATGTCGCGCAAAAAAGACAAATATGCCAAGTGCTGGTATAATGTCGCCCGGTATGGCGAAATTGCCTTGACAAATGTTACGCTTCTGCCGACAACTTGCGTGATGCGTGATGCGTGATGCGTGATGCGTGATGCGTGATAGGGATAGGGAATCGTTGAATCGCTGAATCGTATTCCGTGATTTTACGCAATACGCAGTACGCAATACGCAATACACAACCAAATGGATGCTTGTTGATGAAATACACCCTCATAAAAGTGAGTTTCATCGTTGCGGTGCTGCTGGCTGTCGGGGTGACGGTGGCACGAGGGCAAACCGAACTGCAAACCTCCGCCGCCGAATACCGCCCGCCACTGACGGCGACGCCGGTCATCACCGACCCTCTTTCGGCGCAGAGTCGGCGGGTGGTGCTGGTGATTTTGAGCGGGTTGAGCGATGATTTTTGGACGGATGAATCGATGCCGGTTTTGCGCCAGTTGCAGGAAACCGGCGCGCACGCCACACTGATGGCAACCCCGCCGACCTACCGGCTGGCGGTATGGACGGCGCTCCTTTCCGGCGCGCCACCAGCGCTGACCGATGCGCCGCTGTTCGATGTGTCGGATACCGCCGTGCGCCAAACCGCCACCGACACCATTTTCGATGCCGCAGCCGACCGCTCACTGACCACCGCGCTGGCGGGAAACAGCCGCTGGGCGGCGCTCATTCCTCCCGGAAAAGTGGCGCGCACCGCGTTTTTCGGCGGGTTCGCCGCCGATGCCGATGCGCAGGTGATGGCAGAAGTGGCGCAATGGGTGGACGACTCCGACATTTCGCTGATTGTGGCGCAATTCAGCCAAATTGATGCCGCCGCCGATGGCGGAACGGATACGGCGGCATATCAATCTGCACTGAACCGCACCGACGCGCAGTTGGCGGAACTCCGCCGCATGCTCGATTTGGATACCACCACCCTCATCGTCACCGCCGATTACGGGCAGTTGGCGCAGGGCGGGCACGGCGGCGACGACCCGGCAGTGGTGTCGCTGCCGCTGGTGATGGTGGGGCAGGGGATTGTGCCGGGCGAATACAGTGCGGTTTCTCAAAACGATATTGCTCCCACCGTTGCCGCCCTGCTCGGCACGCGATTGCCCGCCGCCAATCAGGGGCGACCACTGTCGGAAATGCTGGCAATCACTGCTGCGGACAAAGCCGCAGCGTGGCGCACACTGGCACAGCAGCGCATCGCGTTTGTGGAACAGTATGCGGCGGCACTCGGCGAGCCGTACACCCCGCCGGAAAATTTGTCGAAATTGGATGCGTTTTGGGCGGAAAAGAATTATGCAGGGGTGACACAGTTGGCAGCGCTGTTGACAGCGCAGGCGGATGACGATTTGGCGCATTTGCAGCAAATCAAACAACTGCCCGCAGAACGCATTCGATTGGCGATTGCGCTGGGCATAGCGGTGCTGCTGGCGGGACTCGCACTGTGGCGGCGGTCGCCGGTATGGGTGGAAGCCATCTTCTCGGCGGCGGTGGCGGTTTTGGGCTATCACGGGTTGTATCGCCTGCTGAAAGAGCCGTACTCGCTCAGTGCGGTGGATAATTTACTGCTGTTTCACCGGCAAGTTGCCACGCTGACTCTCGCTGCGCTGGCGGCGGGCGCAATGGTGTTTGTGGTACTGTTGTGGCTGCGCCAACCGGTTCGCTGGGATGAAATTCTGCTGGGCGGATATGAACTGGTGTTGTGGACGGCGTTCGGTTTTGGGGTGACGGTATTGTTGGGATACCGGCAGGTGGGAGAAAGCATCACCCTCTTTTTTCCCGATGTATCGGTGCTCTTTCAATATCTGACCGGATTGTGGCAGGTGCAGTGGGCAATCGGCGGCGGACTTTTCGCGCCGTTTCTGGTACTTTTGCTGTCAACCGGCATCCGAAAAATGGTAGTGAGTATGAGAAAGTGAGCCGGTGAGAAAGTGAGATGAGACTTGCAACCCTGCAACTCTGCTACCTTGCAACTCTGCAACCTTGAACTTTGGTAACTACTCAGGGGAGACGGGAAAAACGCCCTTCGATACGCGGTTTGCGCAGCAAACCGCTACTCAGGATGCGTTTTTCCCTGCCGATTTCATCCTGAGTAGCCCGCAGGGCGTATCGAAGGGTGAAATCGGCAAGATACTATTGCACGGTGAGTAGTTACGATTTTTCATTTTATCTGTGATTTTCCTGAAAAAAACAGAAAAATCTGCGTTTATCTGCTTTATCTGTGTCATCTGCGTTCTATTCAACCTATGGCTGAGCAGTTACGAACTTTGAACTAAAAACTGACCACTGACAACTTTAAACACTGAACAGAGAGGTAAACATGAAAATTATCATCACCGGAGCAAACGGGCAGGTGGGCACGGCGTTACAGCGCGTGTATGCCGAACATTCGCTGGTGTTGGTGGATTTGCCCGATTTCGACATCACCCGCCCCGAAATTGTGGCGCAACTCGCCGCGGAAAAACCCGATTTGATTTTCCATCCGGCGGCGATGACCAATGTTGACGCCTGCGCCCGCGACCCCCGCGCGGCATTTCAGGTGAACGCTTTCGGCACGCAGAATATGGCGCTGGTGGCGCAGCGAACCGGCGCGCCGATGGTGTATATTTCCACCAATGAAGTGTTCGATGGCACTGCCAGCCAACCGTATCACGAATTTGCGCCGACCAATCCCATCAACCCGTATGCCGCATCGAAACTTGCCGGAGAGAAAATCGCAGCGCGGCTGGTGCAAAAATTGTATATCGTGCGCATTGCATGGGCATTTGCCAAAGGGGGCAACAATTTCCCCGCAAAAATCATCCGCGCCGCCGATAAATTCGGCGAGTTGAAAGTTGTCACCGATGAAATCAGTTCGCCGACATACGTGCCCGATTTGGTAGACGCGCTGAAAAAACTGGCGGCAACCGACCATTATGGCACATACCATCTGACGAACAGCGGGGTGTGTTCCCGGTTTGATTTTGCGGTGGAAATTTTGCGTCAAAGCGGCAGGGGGGATGTGCCGGTGATGCCCATCACCAGCGAGGGGTTTGAGCGCGCTTCTACCCCACCAAAATATGCCCCGCTGGAAAATAATTTCGCGGCGGCGCTGGGCATCACGCTGCGCCCATGGCAAGCGGCACTGGCAAATTATTTTTCGGATTGAAGGATGTGAGTCCACTGAAAAAAGGTGTTTGCCTCACGCAAAGCCGCAAAGATTTAAAGTATCTATTCAGCGTGCTGTGTTCACCTTGGATAATCGTAGGGGCAGCCCTTGTGGCTGCCCTGTGTCGGGCGACCATAAAGGTCGCCCCTACGGAAAGGGCACAGCAAATGTCATTGCGAGATGCACGCCGTTAATCTCAGGTTTCAAACAACCTGGTAGAGACGCCCAATTTGGGCGTCTCTACGAAAATACCGCCGCGGTGAGATAAAACACAGAAAAATCTGCGACCATCCGTGCCATTTGTGTTAATCTGTGTTCTATTCAATCTACGGCTGGGTAGTTACCAAAAATTTTAATTCTCTGCGCCTCTGTGGTGAAAAATTAATTTGTCAGGGCGTTTGTCCAGTCGGTCAGCGCCAGCGCGATATAACCCCGCAGGGCGACCAGCATATCGGCAATGCGGATGTGCTCGCGGTTGGTGTGCGCCAGCGTTTCATCGCCGGGACCGAATCCCAGTGTGGGGATGCCCGCCGCCATCAGATGCCCGCCATCGGTGGCGAATTGCCACACGTCCACCGGCATTTCCGCGCCGAGTGTTTCGCTGAGGGTGCGCTGTGCCAACTGCACCAGTGGTGAATCGGCGGGCAATTCAAATGACGGGAAAACCGCCGATTGTTCGACGGTTTTGCCGGTGTAGGTGGTAAACGGGCGGGTTGCCAACGCCACAGAGCCGGTTGCGCCATCGCGCAGACTGCGGTTCAGTGCGGTTTGCACTTTTTCCATAATTTCCGCAGGAGATTCGGTGGGGGTGTTGCGCCAATCGAGCGTCAGTCGAATTTCGCCGGGGGTAACGTTGGGGCTGGTTTGGTCGGTTTGTATCAATGTTGGGGCGACATTCGAATCGAATGTGACACCTTTTTTCATCGGAATTTCTTTCAAATTTCGCAAAAATTCCGCCAAACTGAAATACGGATTGATGCCCAAATGCGGCATGCTGGCGTGAATTGATTTTCCCCGAAAAGTGACCCACAATTCCACGCGCCCGCGATGCCCGCGCCGCAGCACGTTATGGCTCGGTTCGCCGACGATTGCCACATCGGTGTGCAGATGGGTGGTCAGATGGGTGGTTCCCACGCCGCCCGTTTCTTCCATTACCGGCGCGGCGAGAAAAATGTTTCCCGGCGGGGTGATACCCATTTTTTTGATGATGGCGGCGGCGTAAATCATACACGCCAGCGGACCTTTCATGTCCACCGCCCCGCGTCCCCAAATGGCGCCGTTTACAATTGCGCCACTGTGCGGCGGATGCGTCCATCCGGCGGGGTCGCCGGTGGCAACGTGGTCTAAATGCCCGTTCAGCATCAAACTGGGGGCGTTTCCGCCTTTTATCAGCCCGATGATATTGCCGAAAGAGTCGATGGTCACGTTATCGTATGCCAACCGGTGCATTTCGGTTTGCACCAGCACGGCGATTTTTTCTTCTTCGCCGGGCAGGCTGGGTGTTTGAATGAGTTTTTGGGTAAAAGAGATGAGTTCGGATTGATATTGATGGGCGGCGCGTTCGATTCTGTCGGGGGGGAAAGGCAAAATCATATTAAATCGGCAGATTTAACGCTTGCGCAAATTCTTCTGGTTGAGTGAGGTTAGAGGCTTTCTGGGTGATGATTTGTGTTTCTACCCGCAAAAACGGAATGCTGATTTTGCCGTTGGGTGCGCTATTATGGACGATATAACCGGCTTCGCGGTCGTGGATGGGGTAGAAATAGAGCATAGCTTGGTCGAGACGGCTTTGGATTCGACTGGTTAATTGGTTAACTTTTGTTTCGATGGTGGTTACGACAAATTGGGTTTCGGTGGGATGACCGACAAAATCATCTACCGTGCCGATTTCATCAACAACGCTGGTTAAAATCAGTGCGATTGCCCGCAAAACGTCATCGCGGGCGACAAAACCGTAAATTTCATTGAAGGTATCTAGCCCGATGATGGTGATGCCGATGACTGCCCAGTGGTCGGTTTTCAGGGTGGCTTCGAGTTTTTGCGCGGTGAGGCGTTCGCCGGGCAGGCTGGTGATGGGGTTATTCTGTCCGGCGGCGCGGCGGAGGGTATTGCGCACTTTCAATCGCAATTCTTGAATATCGAATGGTTTGGTGATGTAATCCACCGCGCCGAGTTTCAGCCCGCTGATGCGGTAATCGCGTTCCTGACGTTCGGTGACAAAAATGATGGGGATACGGCTGGTGTGGAGATTTCCTTGCAATTGCTTGCCAACTTCTAGCCCGTCAATATCGGGCAGGCGCACATCTAGCAAAATCAAATCTGGCAGCCCACGTTGACACCGTCTGAGCGCATCGCTGCCAGAAAAGGCTTGCAAAATTTGGTACCCCTGCGCTTCAAAATACACGCGCAACATTTCTGAAGTATCGGGATCATCTTCCACAATCAGCAGTTTGTGCTTCATTACAAATATACCTAAAAGAAAGTGTTATTATTATGCTAGAGGTTGTTTGTAAATGGCAAAATCGCAAGTTTCGTGTCCCATAGCGTGGCAATGGAATTGTTCGACTCGGAAATCTTTTCCGCCGCTGAGCCAACGCAAACCCTCTTGCAGTAAACCGGTGGCGGCATAACATACGGGGTGGTCGGCAGTGCGCCCCCAGCAAACCGGGCAGTATTTTATGGTGTACACAAAGCGGTCTTCTTCTTCGGTAACGAATGACTTTTGGTCGCTGAAAGTGCTGAAAGTTTCTGCCATCGCACGCAATCCGACTTTCAACTTGGTGCTCAATGGAATAACTTTAAAAGCGAGTTCACTCATCCCGATGAGTGCGCCAAAATCGCTGAGCCCTTGTGCAAACGAGGCGCGCCCCGCTCGCAGTGCCAAACCGCGCCCGCCGCGCGGTCCGTACATTTCTTCAATGGCGGCATTGATGGCACTGAAATCGGCAAAATCGAGTTCTTTGGCTAAATTTCCGGGCGGATAATTATCTATAAAATGTGGCAATCCGGCTAAATTTAACACCGCGTTGATGCCGCCTTTTCCCATAACCTCTTCCATGGCTTCCAGATATATGCGCCCAATTTTATTGGGATAAAATAGTCCACTTTTTTCTGGCACAGGCAAAACCTCCGTGATGGACGGATTTTATATCTTTAATATAATATATTATCGGTTTTATGTCTAGTTTTCCCCGTGGGGATTGATTTTCAAACTACTTGCAATTATACCCTATTTTTGTCAATAAATAAAACACGCCGACAGGCTGTGGTGGCTGCCGGCGTGAATGAGCGGAAAGAGTTAGGAAAAGACAGCGTTGAATGTTGCGGCATCAATTGTTTCTTCTGACATCAACAACTCGGCAACTTCCACCAATTTGTCACGGTGGTCGGTGAGAATTTGTTTGGCGTTTTCGTATGCGTCGGTCAGCAGCCGCCGCACTTCCAAATCGATGGTACGGGCAACTTCTTCGCTGTAATTGCGGTGCTCGCCGATTTCTTTTCCCAGAAAAACCAGTTCCTCTTTTTTGCCGTAAGTGAGCAGTCCCATTTTTTCGCTCATACCATACTGCGTTACCATCGCGCGGGCAAGTTTGGTTGCCCGTTGCAGGTCGTTGCTGGCGCCGGTGGTCACCGTGGGGAACATCACCGCTTCTGCGGCGCGCCCGCCCATTGCCACCGTCAACCGCGCTTTAAAATGCGTGCGGTTCATCAGCGTTTTATCGTCTTCGGGGATGTACATGGTTACGCCGCCGGCTTGCCCGCGTGCAACAATACTCACTTTGTGCACCGGGTCGCTGCCGGGTGTCATTTTGGCAACAATGGCATGACCGGCTTCATGGTAGGCGATGATTTCTTTTTCGTGCTCGTTGATGACCTTACTTTTTCGTTCCGGTCCCATGATGATTTTCTCCATCGCATTTTGAAAATCATCCATTTCGATTTGTTTTTTATTGCGGCGTGCCGCCAAAATTGCGGCTTCGTTCACCAAATTTTCCAAATCCGCGCCCACAAAACCGATGGTCATCTTCGCCAGCGCTTCCAAATCGACATCGGTTGCCAGCGGTTTGCCACGAGTGTGTACGCCCAAAATCTGTTTCCGACCCTGCCAGTCGGGGCGGTCGAGCACCACCCGCCGGTCGAAACGTCCCGGGCGGAGCAGCGCCGGGTCGAGAATGTCGGGGCGGTT
>JALVZI010000193.1 GCA_027022125.1 Anaerolineae bacterium
TACCACCGCTTGCACCACCGCCGACGGCATTCCCCACAAACCGAGCAGATATGCGCCCACGTGGGCGTGTTCCACCCCGAAAACGGTCATTTCCGCAGCGGATAAATTGCCATCGGAAGCCAGCGCCAGTTTTTTGGCAGTGGCATAATCTTCCGCAAAATAGCCCGTCAGAATAAGTTTCCCCACATCGTGCAGCAGCCCCGCCGCCGCCGAAAAATCAACCGTTGCCGCCGGCGCATTTTCCATCTGCGCGATACGGCGGGCGATATTGCTCACGGCGAGACTGTGTTCCCACATTGATTGCAGCGCAGTTGCCGCCAGAAAATCGCGTTCATACTGCTGAAAAACCTGCGCCGACAGTGCCAGTAATTTCAGCGTGTTCAAACCCAGCAACACCGAAGCCTGCGCCGGTCGCGGAATGTGCGGGCGCAATCCGGAAAATACCGCGCCGATATGCTGTACCATCGCGGTGCTGATACCGATGCGTCGCGAAACGAGATGGCTCAAACCGGCAACGGGCGTGTCGGCGGCGTCCAACTCGCGGAGAATGTCATCAAACGGGATGCCGAGCGATGCAAACGGGTTGAGCAGCGATACCGCCCGCCGAATATCGGCGTTGGGCATCAGCGCGGGCAGGTCGCACGCCCGCCGGATGGTATCTTTCAGGGTGTCGGCATCGCACGGTTTACCCAGATACTGGTGGATTGCCCCCGCGCCGCGCAAAATTGCGCTCCGTTCCGCCTGCCCGGACAAAACAATCCGCACCGTTTCCGGCGATTGTTCCATCACCCGCTGCAAAAGTTCCGCGCCATCCATTTCCGGCATCCGCATATCAGAAACAATCACATCCACCGGCTGTTCGGCGATAATCGCCAACGCTTCTGCCCCGCCGGAAACGAACATCATTTCCCATTCGCGCCGCATCGAGCGGAGCATCCGCCGCAAACCTGCCAGCAAATTGGGTTCGTCATCCACAAACAGAATGCGCTTTTTGTCTGCCATCATCGCCCCTTTCCGTTTGTGCCCGCAACCACCGGGTCAAGCGGCAGGCGGATGATGAACGTTGTGCCTTTGCCCATTTCGGTTTCAAACGAAATCGTGCCTTTGTGTTTTTCCACAATCACCGAATGGGAAATCGCCAGCCCCTGTCCGGTCCCGCGCCCCACCTCTTTGGTGGTGAAAAACGGGTCGAAAATGCGCGGGCGGGCGGTTTCGGGAATGCCCGTGCCGGTATCGCTGATGCGAATTTCCACCCAATCGCCATCGCGGCGGGTGCTGATGGTGATAAGCCCTTTGCCGCCGCGGTCACGCACGGCATCGGCGATGGCGTGTGCCGCATTGACGATGATATTCAAAATGACCTGATTGAATTCGCCCGCAAAACAGGGCACGGGGGGCAAATCGGGGGCGAAATCGGTTTTCACATCGGCGACATATTTCCACTCGTTGCGCGCCACCGTGACGGTGCTTTCGATGGCACGGTTGATGTCCACCGCGCTTTTTTCCTCCACCCCGGGGTGAGAAAATTCTTTCATAGCGCGCACAATCGCCGAAACACGCCCCACCCCTTCCAGCGATTGCCGGATGGCGGACGGCAATTCTTCCAGCACAAAATCAATATCGGCATCCTCTTCCGCCGCTTCGATATCCGCAATCAATTCGGAAAATACACCGTCGGATTTCGTTTTTGCCAGCAGTTGACGGTATTTTGCCAGCAGTTCGGCAATATCGTTGAATGAATCTTGCATAAAACGGATATTATCGCCGACATACTGGGTCGGTGTGTTGATTTCGTGCGCGATACCGGCGGCAAGTTGCCCGATGGATTCCAGTTTTTGCGATTGGCTGAGTTGGCTTTCCAGAATTTTCCGTTCGGTGATGTCCTGTGCCACCAGCAGAAAACCGGGTCGCTCATCAGATTCGCCGATGAACGGGCTGATGGTCAAATTCAAAAAACCGTCTTTGCCGTCGGGGGGGGTGTATTTCATATCATTCAAACTGACCGTGACCCGCTCGCGGCGGCACTGCTCCACCCCCGATTCGATTTTCGCCCAATCCCAGCGAATGCCGCATTCGGCAAACGGCTTGCCGACAACTTTTTCTGCCGGAATGCCGAAAGACGCTTCGGCGGGTTTATTCCACAGGGTGACGGTATCATCTGCGCCAATGTTGATGAGAATGGACGGGATAGCCGTTAAAATTTGCTGGTTGTGGGCGTGTGCGCGCTGCAATTCTTTTTCGGCGCGGGTGCGTTCGGTTATATCCCGCGAAACCACCACCGCGTGTGTCACAATGCCTTCGGCGTTATAATATGGATAGTAGGTTACATCCATATATCGCCGCCCCAGCACCGAAAATGTGAACCATCCCTGATAGTGGATTTCATCTCCGGCAAAACAGCGGTCGAAATTTTCTTTTATTTTGGTCAAATAGCGACCTTCGCCCCATACCTGCGCCACCGACCGCCCGACAATCTCTTCACGTTTTTTGCCGTGCGCGCGGCAATAGGCTTCGTTGGCGGCATGGTAAACATAATCGCGGTTGACCAGCGTCATAAATTCTTTTGAGGTGTTGACGATGAATTCATATCGCCGCCAACTTTCTTCCAGCGCTTCCCGTTGGGTAATATCGCGGATGATGCCCTGATACCCCAGCACCGTGCCGTTTTCGGTGCGGTTGGGGATGGCGGTGAGCAGGCACGACAACTCTTTGCCCAATTTGTCTGCCACTCGCACCGGATAATCCGTCACCGCCCCCCGAACGCTCAAATGCTGCAACAGCGTGTCGTAATCTTCAAAACGGGCAAACAAAAGTTGCGCGCTCATCCCGTTCAATTCATCGGCGGAATAGCCGAACAAATCCAGCAACGCTTTGTTAAAATCGACAAACGTGCCTTCGGCGTTGGTGCTGTACACCGCATCGGGAAACACCTCAAACAGTTTGCGGAAACGGCGTTCCCGCGATTTTATTTCTCGCAGAGAATGTGTGCGCTCGATGACGTGCTGCACAATGTGTGCCAAAAATTGCGGCGAAATCATCGCTTTGGGCAGATATTCCACTTTGCCGGAACGCAGCAACGGCACAACTGCGCGTTCCTGATTTTTATCTGTCATGCAGATGATGGGCGTGCACGGCGCTTTTTCGCGCAACGCCGCCAACGCGGCGTGTTCGCGTCCGCGTTCCACATCCATATCGAGCAAAACGAGGTCAAAAGCGGCAGGCGACAAAAACTGCAAGGCAACATCAACGGTCGGCGCGACCCGCGTTTTCAGCTCGGGGGCAGGCAGTGCAAATTCGCCGGTGTCAGTCAGAGTGCCGTTCAATTTTCCTATCAGTAAAATTTTTGCTGTGGTGAAGGGTTTGTTGTTCATCGTGCTCCCAATGGTTGCGGGTTTGAACGCAACATTCATTTTTTGTCTCTTCTATTATCGTATGAATCACCTTTTTTCTCCATAAAAGATACGTAAACAAATTTATCTTTTTTAAAAACTGATGTTACGCAGTCGAGAATTTGACAAAACGAAAATTATGATTTACCGGCAACAAATGCCTTTTGAGGACTTCCCCCATCCCCCCTGTAT
>JALVZI010000194.1 GCA_027022125.1 Anaerolineae bacterium
CAGCACGTGCGGGCGCGTCATTTTTCCGCAGCGCGGACAGCGCAATACCGACTCGGCATTTTCCGGCAGCGGGTCGTTTTTTGTGGGCAACCAAAATCCATCCGGCAGCGGGAAAATCTCATCCGTGCAATCATCGGCACAGCGCATAAAATCGATATTGCCGTGAATCTGATATGTTCGCCGCAGCGAGTTTCCCGCCCGCAGATGGAGTCCGTCCACATTTTGGGTTATCAGCAAAAAGCGGTCGCCGAAAGTTTTCTCCAGCGCCGCCAGCGCCAAATGCCCGGCATTCGGTTCGGCGCGGCGACACACCCCCCGCCGGTACAGATACCAGCGCCATACTTCCAGCGGTTCATCGCGGAACATGGAAAACGTCGCCATTTCCTGCGGGTGGTACTCTTCCGAATCGACCGTCCAGTACCCTTCTTTGCCGCGAAAGGTGGGAATACCGCTCTCGGCGGAAATGCCCGCGCCGGTCATCGCAATAATCAGTCCATCGCCGGCGGCAATCTCTGCCAGCGCCGATTTTAATTTTTCAGGAAGCATGGTTCTCTCCGTGGGGGATTAGGTTTCTGGTTTCAGGTTCAAAGTTGTATTCGCTATTCGCACATTCGCTATTCCCATTATACCATCCCTCACTTCACGGTCAACGGCAATTGAGGTACAATCTCCATACAACGATTTTCACCCGCCGGAGGTCAGCATGAAATTGAGTGAATATCCCCGTCCCCCCGCCGACAGCGGGCGCGGCGTCCACTGGTCGCCCAGCCAGTATCAATGGGGCAGAAAAGATTGGCTCAAATGGCAAAAGCGCATTTTGGAATTGGGCTTCAAGTGGATAAAAATCAATATCCCCCCCGATTATAACGCCGAAGCGCTGGTAAAACGGCTGGTGGATATTGAAGTGATGCCCGTCTGCCGGTTCATCAGTAAAAACCCCACTCGTCTTGGCGGGGCGGTGGAAAAAACGATTGACCGGCTGATAAAACTGGGCGCGCGCTATTTTGAAACCAATAACGAACCGGATGCCGATGTGGAATGGAAAGGGTCGCGCCGCCCGCCCCACTGGGAAGAAATTGTCGTAAAAAATCTGGTGTACGATGCCCACCGCATCCAATCGATGGGCGGATTTCCGGCATTTGTGGCATTCAACCCCGGTCCCACCGAAACCCGCAACCCCATCGAAATTTTGCTCGACCACCCCGACGGGCGGCAAATTTGCGAGCGCGGGCTGTGGATTTCGCTGCACAATTACGGCAAAGGTCGCCCCTTCAACTATCCCAACGACCGCGTTCGCATGTTCGGCGACCCGGTGACAGAAGAAGAATGGCTCAATCAGGGGCAACCCGATTTCTGGACAGATGCCGACACCATCGAATTTTGCTGGCACAACATGACCCGCGAGCAGGTAAACCAACTCCGCGCCGCGCAAAAAAATCCGCACATCACCATCATGCAAGATAAAACCTGTTTCCGCGCGTACGAATACTGGCATCGGTTGATTACCGCCGCCGGGCTTGACCCGCTGCCGATTATGATGACCGAAGGGGGCTGGGAAACAGGCGACCGGCTCGACCCGTTTTATCCCGAACCGACCGCACAGCGCGCCTCTGAACTGAATTTGCAGATGTTCAAATTCATTCAGGGCGACACAGAAATGACCATCAACCGCCCCGACGGCACCACCGTCAGCACCCCCGTGCCCGATTATCTGTTCGCCGTGATGCCATGGCACATTGGCGAACGCGCCTTCGGGTATGATACATCCGGTCAGTGGGAGCAGGGCGCATGGTTCACCCACTGGTACGATAAAAAATTCGGGCTGAACGGCGAATTACCCATCATCGGTATGCTGCGCAATTTACCGCCCAAAATTCGCACCGATGGACCCGTGCCCCCCGAATGGCAACTTCGCAAAAATTTGCGCCCCGATGTGCCGGAATGGGACCATCGCCTGCCATATCTGGGCGACGGCATCCGTGTGGAACGGGCTGTGGCGGCGGATGACGCCCCCAAATGGGAAGTGATTTCCGGTTTGTGGCAGGATAAAAACGAACTGAATCCGGTGCGCCCGCTGCCGCAGGGATATATTATGGTAAAAGTGCTCGATGAGAATGAAAAGCCCGTCACCGGCGCGAAAGTGGCGGTGATGCGCCCCGGCGCCACCGACATCATCGAAACCAAAGGCTGGCTCGATGAATTTTTGGGCAATTACCGCATGACCGCCACCCTCGGCACATACAGTTTAAAAGTAGTGCACAATGATTTTCCATCGGACATCATTCACAATTTGGGATTGGGCGGCGAAAATCCGAACTCCAATTTTGATACCACCAGTTTTCTGTTCACCTTTAAATTGAGCAAAAAATCAGTGACGGAACCTGAACCGCCCACCGACAATCCGCCCACACCGCCGACACCACCAACACCACCCGCCGGCAACCCGCCGACATCACCCACACCGTCGCCCCCTCCCGCCGATGCGCCGCACAACGATGCCGCCACGCTGGGCGTGCAAATTTCGCCGTACACCCCCGCCGAAATCTGCACGGTAGAATCCATCCACCATGTCACCGACAGCGACCGGCTGGCGCGCGGCACGCTCTATTTGGATGTGGTGGATGAAAACGAGCAGCGAGTGTTCAACGCGGTGGTGCTGCTGAAAAATCAGAACGGCGCACGACTGCGCGTGCTCATCGAAAAACCCGTTTCCGAACCGGGCGGAAATATGCCGCTGTGGGCGGGCAGCAGTTACACCATCACCGGCATCGAGTTGAACGACCGGCTCATCCCCTCCGATACCGTCAGCGGTTTGCGCTCCGACATACCCGGTCACGGCGACGGGCATTCATTTGTGGTGATTTTCAAATTGCACCGCACCAATTCAACTTGACCATAGGGCTGTTGCAAAATCAATTGACATTTCGGGAAAATAACGCCAAAATTCGTAGGGGCGGCTCGCGAGCCGCCCCTACAGAGAAAATCACAGAGCTGTACAGGGCACGGTGATATTCTACCGATTTCACCCTTCGATACGCCCTGCGGGCTACTCAGGATGAAATCGGCAGGGAAAAACGCATTTTGATCGACCCCGCAGAGACGCCCAAATTGGGCGTCTCTGCGAAAATGTCGCCGCAGTGAGATAAAACACAAAAAAATCCGTGACCATCCGTGTTAATCCGTGTGCTATTTAATCTATGCCTGAACAGGTGCAATCAGTGTAAATCTGTGTCCATCTGTGGACTGAAAATTTTACCCCAACTGATGTTTAAAATTTAAGCAGCCGCCAACTTGACCATAACGAACTTGCCGTAGTACCACAATACTGGTATAATGATATGTATGACAGACGATATGCGAAAAACAACCCGTCTTAACCGAAGTTTTGCAAAAAACACTATTGAAATTTCATCGCAAACCCTGTGGACAATCATCGGGGTGAATGCGCTGATTTCGCTGGTTATCAGCCTGCTGGTGGTGCTGGTGGTTGGACCGTGGTTGTATGGCAACCCGTCCGGCGGCACGACCAAACCGCCGGTTGCCGCCCCGCCCGCAGAAGACCCCACCGCATCGGCGATAG
>JALVZI010000195.1:0-2583 GCA_027022125.1 Anaerolineae bacterium
AACAAGTAACCGGGTTGGAAGCGTGTCAATGCCGTTCGCAACGGGCGCAACGTAATCATATCGCTTGCGCAATGTTGGTTTGGGTGCGTTTGAACCAAGTTGCTCAAAACACGTGCTCCACCATCTACCAGGTCAAACAAAATCTACTTGACAACTATATGCAGGCTCAATTACGTAATCCTTCCATCCCCATGCTGCCTGCGTAAGTCCTAATTATAAATGGTTATATGGGCTAGAAGGTCCTGAAGAATAAAAATACCACAGCGACCACCTCGGCAGTGCGACCTTAACAACCAATCAGAGCGGCGGCGTATACCACCAAATCCGCTTCAACCCGTATGGCAGCGAGCGTTGGAACGATGGCAACACCACCCCCACCGACTACAACTTCACCGCCCAGCGGCTCGACGGCTTCGACCTGCTCGACTACCACGCCCGCTATTACGATGCCACATTGGGGCGCTTCATCTCGCCGGATAGCGTGGTGCCGGATTACGCCAATCCGCAAGACTTGAACCGGTACTCGTATGTGCGGGGCAATCCGGTACGGTTCACTGATCCGAGTGGGCACTACACTTTTGAAGATGACCCCGATGATATGGCGTTCATCTCGCCAAATCGGAATCCATTTGATGAACCCATACGGCAAAATAGCGATGGGTGTTTTGATGATGGCGCGTGTAATGGAAATAATCTACTACCAATGCTGCCAACAGCCTCTGCTTCCGTTGTTCAAAATCATGGTACAGACACTCCGCTTAGCGAGAACTTGGGGCAAGTTGCATATGAAATGGACTATTTAGACGCTAGTGCAACAGTGGGGTTAGCTGCAATAGCAGCGGCGTCAACAGTTGCCACGGTTAATCCTTTACCAGAGGTTGCAGCAGATGCGCTCAAATCGTCTACATTACTGGCAGATGCTATAGGTCTAGCAGCAATTATTGCTGCTGATGGGATGTCAGGACGTACTAACGTGGAAACAAATAATAATCAACTGACGGTATATATTGGAACAGATACATTGGCCAGTCTTATTTCATTGGGTGCAGGGGGACTAAATCCTGATGTAAATACATCCGCATTGATTGATGTATCTCAAGTTGTGTGGGATAGGTCTCGTATGAACGGTTGGTTACCTGATAGTATTCGAATAGATATCTATTTTACTGAATGAGATAGAAGTTATTAGGTGAAATAATGAATATAGAAAATATATTGTTGTTTACAGGCATACTACTTATGAGCGTGCTTTTTGTCGGCTTTATCATTCTTTTTCGCAAAATGACAATGAGGAAACGAATTTTTGTGGCAGGTATTTCCGCTACCAGTTTTTCAATTGGTGTGATATGTATTTTGTATGTTTTGGATCCAGACGGATCGCTGGCGTGCTCTGTCCCATTTCAAATTCTCTTTATTCCTGCATACACATTAGGCATACATTTACACTTTAAAAAAATGTACAAAAAATATTTACAATTAAAGTATAATAATTCTGATCCGTGGAGTGTTAGAGCTTATGAACGAATGTTTGTACTAGAAGATAAAGATAACGAAAAATAGCAACTACTCAGGCACTATATGTAGGGACTTATCCCCAGAAATGACTATATATAGTGGCTGAGTAGTTGTCTCAATTGGCTAAAAATTAAATTTTGTCAATTAGATTCGTGTTTTATGTCAATGTGGGCACTGTATATTGTGTTAGCACGCTTTTTTGAGTTTAGACAACCTGAAGCACACTGATATTTCTGTCGGTGAAGGTTTGTAGAATTTCAAGGCGAAATTAAGTTGATTTAAGCCCTTTTTTGCGTCGTTTGACCGGTTTGAAGCGTTTCGGTCGGGTGCGCTGGCGACCGGCTGGCCAACCGGGCGATTTTCCGCGCGTTTGTGGCGGGGTGGTCGGTGTGCCAATTTGTCCAAAAATCGAACCCCACGCCTGTTTAACTGGGTACGATGTCAAACGGTCTTTCGGTTTCTGCCAGAGTAAGAGGGTGTCTTGCACCAATGAACTTCAGCCAAAATGACCGAGAATTCGGTGCGCACGTCTTGCCCGGTGTGCAGATGGTTTCAACGACGCAGGCGCACGTGTCCCCAACGCGGATGTGTTATTTCCGTTGCTTCATCCGGTTCAGACCAAGTATCCGGTTCCTTGAACACAAAACGCGCTTAGTGTAGCCGGGGACGCCCACGCTCGCTGCAAACCGGTGGCGGCGAGTATTGATGACCTTGCACTACCGAATGCTTTTTGATTGAGCGCGTGGATTGCCGGCAAAAACTTGCCCTTCTAGCGTTCTTACTTGCGGGTGTGACCAGACGGTGGTGCCCAGTGCAAAACCAACAAACATTATCGGCAACAAGCCTAGTTTTCTCAAAAAATCGTAAGGGCGGTCCCTTGTGGCGGCCCTGTTTCGGGCGACCACAAGGGTCGCCCCTACATATCAGACGAATATCCGGCTTGATTTTGCACTAGGGCGTGTTGACGTTTTGTTCTCAGCGGGAAAAGCGCATCCTGAGTAGCGGTTCACTGCGTGAACCGCGTATCGAAGGGCGTTTTTCCCTGCCGATTTTCACCCTTCGATACGC
>JALVZI010000195.1:2593-3566 GCA_027022125.1 Anaerolineae bacterium
GAAATACGGGTGACAGACTTAATTCGGCAAAACAGCCTGGCTTGCCACTTATGGCCAGCAGGGTGTCCATTAACTCAAAGAGCGTTTCGGTTTTTGGTCAGCATGCGCTCATAGATGATTTGTCGAAATCTTGTTATTTTGTTAATCTGTTCGGTAGTAGAATGATTTTTGGTTGGCATACCTCCAATCTTCTACTGGGGCGGCTTGGGCAAATCCTCAACCCGCCTTTTCTAATTTTTTGTCTAAACTCAAAAATGTCGTTCCAGAAATTTCCGCAAGAAATTATGCGGAATCCACTGCAAAAAATGGTGGATTCCCGCTTTCGTACCCGCAATGCACAGGCAGGAATGACATAACCCAAAAACAAAGTTGATAGCGGTAATTTTTGTGCATCGGTAAAAGGTTTCAATCAATTCAAGGAAAAAATTATGACCGACCCCACCTCCCCATACGATTTGCAGTCGGTGAAAATGGCGACACTGTCCGGTGTTGCCCTGCGGCTGTTCACCCGATTGCTCGAAAGTCCGCTGCAATCGGCACTCATACCGAGCCTGCTGAAAGCCGCCGGTATTTCGCAGATGAGGCAACTGCCGGTTGACGATCCGCCGACATATACCCCCCTGCATTATGTGGATAACCCCGCTGCGGTGGGTGCAACCGTTCCCGAAAAAGTATCGCCGGTGTACCCGCAGACGGACGGCTTTCAATTTCCAACCGTTCGGCAATTTGCCGAAGCCTATCGCGCGGGAAAAACCGACCCGCTGACAGTTGCCCGGCGCGTGCTCGATGCCATTCGGCGCAGCGACAGCAGCGACCCGCCGCTGCGAGCGATAATTGCCGTGCGCGAAGATGATGTGCTGGCGCAGGCAGAAGCCTCGGCGCAGCGGATTGCCGCCGGAAACCCGTTGAGTATTTTCGACGGCGTGCCCGTGGCGGTGAAAGATGAAATGGATATGGTTCCATATCCCACCAC
>JALVZI010000196.1 GCA_027022125.1 Anaerolineae bacterium
AACCTGATGTCCGGCTTGCGTGAGCGCCAGCACACCTGCCGGGGTCAACCCGACCCGATGCTCAAGGTCGCGCACCTCCGCCGGTACGCCAAATTCCATAAGTTACCTCCTTTGTCATTTGTCATTCGTCATTTGTCATTCGTACCTACCCAGCGCACACTCATTTGTCTTGAATAATCGTAGGGGCAGCCCTTGTGGCTGCCCTGTTTCGGGCGACCATAAAGGTCGCCCCTACGGATAGGGCGCGGGAAATGTCATTGCGAGATGTATGCCGTTAATATCAGGTTTCAAACAACCCGGTAAAGACGCCCAGTTTGGGCGTCTCTACAAAAATAAATGTGAAATATCTGCAATTCTTTGTGTTCCATTGGACACGCTGAACAGTTACCTTTTATTTTTTCTGTAAAAATCTGTGAAAATCTGTGTCCATCTGTGGACTATTTAATCTATGCTTGAACGGTTGTAACTATTCAGCGTGCTGTGTTCGCCTTGAATAATCGTAGGGGCAGCCCTTGTGGCTGCCCTGTTTCGGGCGACCATAAAGGTCGCCCCTACGGATAGGGCGCGGGAAATGTCATGGCAAGCCGCAACAATTAGATTGCGTGAAACGTGATGAGTGATGATTTTAAGTTTGGAATAAGGTTTTCAGTTCATTATGCCTTGTGAGTACAGATTCACACAGATTTTTATTTTTTCTGTGAAAATCTGTGTCCATCTGTGGACTATTTAATACCTGAACAGATACGGTCATTTGTTCTTTGCTGACCGCTGACGGCTGATTGCCATTCATTACGCAAAAAAGCCACGAATCCACTTGTGACCCGTGGCTTGATTTTTTATGGGGTTGCGAGATGCAAGATAAGTGGCGATTCCATTTAAAAGACTTAAAAGACCGGTTAATTGTAGGGCGGCTCGCAAGCCGCCCCTACAAATTTTAGCGCGAACTGACCGATTCTTTTGGTTTCGTAGGGGCACGCTGCAGCGTGCCCCTACGCTCAAACCTTATTTTCTCTGTGTCTCTTGTGGTTCAATTTTTACGCCGAACCATCTAAACCCGGTTGAGACGGTAACTCTGCAAAACTTTCATATAGTTGGCGCGTTCATAAGCCGCCGGTTCAGCGCAATTGCGCTGGTTCATACTGCCCTGCATCTGCACGATGGATTCGTATTCATACTGTTCCATCCAGTCTGCCAAACTCTGCAAAATCTGGCTGATGCGCCCGACGCCGTTTTGCAGCAATTCCGATGCCATCATCGTCACTTTCGCACCCGCCATCATCCCTTTCAGCACATCGATATGGGTATGCACACCGGAGGTAATTGCCAAATCGAGATTCAATTGCGGCGAGAGGATGGCAGTCCAACGCAACGGCAGCAGCAATTCAGTGGAATCGCTGAGATGCAGCGCGGAGATAACTTCCAACGCTTCCAAATCGAAATCGGGCTGGTAGAACCGGTTGAACAGCACCAGCGCATCGGCGCCGGCTTTTTCCAACTGTGCGCCCATATGAGCGGTACTGCTGAAAAACGGGCTCAATTTTACCGCCACCGGAATGGACACGCTCTGTTTCACATCGTGCACCACATCCAGATACATTTGCTCAATATCCGCGCCGGAAAGGTTAACATTGGTGGGAATGTAATAGATGTTGAGTTCCAGCCCGTCGGCGCCGGCTGCTTCTATTTTTTTGGCGAAATCAATCCAGCCGCCGGTTGAAACGCCATTCAAACTGCCGATGATGGGAATATCCACCGCCTCTTTCGCCGCGCGAATGTGGTTGAGATACTCATCGGGTCCCATATTGTAATCGTCCATTTCCGGGAAGTAACTCACGGCTTCGCTGAAAGTATCGGCGCCGAAACTGAGAAAATGGTCGAGATGGTTGCTCTCCTCCATAATTTGCTCTTCAAAAAGCGAATACAGCACAATTGCCGCCGCGCCTTCGTCTTCCATCTGTTTGATGGTTGCCAGTTCGCGTGACAGTGGTGAGGCAGAAGGCACGATGGGGTTTTTTAAAGTCATACCCATATATGTCGTCGAGAAATCCATAGTTTTTATCCTTATTGCGCTAAATTTTCCGTTTTTCACCGGACGGGGTGAGACACACCGTTGTGCCCCACCCACCGATACAAACTAATCCATTTGAGCCAGTTGTTCGTAATGATGCCATTTGGCATTTACGGCTGCTTGTGCCTCTTCCATTAACCGTTTGGCATTTTCGGGTTGCGTTTTCAACAATACGCGATAGCGACTTTCATTGTATGCGTAATCTGCCAGCGGCAACTTCGGTGCTTTTGAATCGAGTTTGAAGGGTTTCTTGCCCTGTTTCCGCAGTTCGGGATTGAAGCGGAAGAGGGGCCAGAAACCGGTTTTCACCGCCAGTGATTGCTGGTCGAGCCCTTTGGCAATGTCATACCCGTGGGCGATACAGTGCGAGTAGGCGATGATGATGGAAGGTCCATCGTAGGCTTCGGCTTCTAAAAAGGCTTTGACGGTTTGGGTGTCGCTGGCGCCCATTGCCACCTGCGCGACATACACGTAACCGTAACTCATCGCCATCAAACCGAGGTCTTTCTTCGGTATCGGTTTGCCGCCCGCAGCGAATTTCGCCACGGCAGCCAGCGGTGTGGCTTTGGATGACTGACCGCCGGTGTTAGAGTAAACTTCGGTATCGAGCACCAGCACGTTGACATTGCGCCCGCTGGCGAGCACATGGTCAAGCCCGCCATAACCAATGTCATACGCCCAGCCGTCGCCGCCGACAATCCACACACTTTTGCGAACCAGCACATCTGCCAAACTGAGCAAATCGCGCACTTTGGGATTGCCGTTCAACCCGGACAGTTTCTTTTTCAGCACTTCGACCCGCTCGCGCTGGGCGCTGATGCCGGCTTCGTCCGACTGGTCGGCGTTGAGCAGCGCATCCGCCAGTTCCGCGCCGATTTCATCGCGCAGCAGCGAAACCAGTTCGCGGGCATATTCGTTCTGCTTGTCGATGGTCAGGCGCATCCCCAGCCCAAACTCGGCGTTATCTTCAAACAGCGAGTTGCTCCACGCGGGACCGCGACCATCTTTATTGTGCGTCCACGGGGTGGTGGGCAGGTTGCCGCCGTAAATGCTGGAACAACCGGTAGCGTTGGCAACAATCGCGCGGTCGCCGAACAATTGCGTGACCAGTTTGATGTACGGTGTTTCGCCGCAACCGGCACACGCGCCGGAGAACTCAAAGAGCGGTTCCAGCAACTGAATGTTTTTCACGTTGGTGAAACTCAAATCGCCGACACGGTCAATTTCGGGCAATTGCAGGAAAAAGTCCCAATTTTCGCGCTCGGTCTCGCGCAACGGCAATTGCGGTTCCATATTGAGGGCTTTTCGCCCCACCTGCGTTTTATCTTTCGCCGGACAGGCTTCCACACACAGCGTACAGCCGGTGCAGTCTTCTACCGCTACTTGAATAGTGTATTTCTTGTCTTTATATTCTTTGAACCGAGAATCGGCGAATTTGAAGGTTGCGGGGGCGTTTTCCAGTTCTTCTTCATCATACAGTTTGGCGCGAATGG
>JALVZI010000197.1 GCA_027022125.1 Anaerolineae bacterium
GGTCATTTGTCATTGGTTATTGGTTGATAGGGATAGGGATTCGCTGATTCGTTGAATCGTTGATTCGTTGAATCGCCCATTCGCCCATTCGCCTATTCGCTGAATCGCTCATTCGCCCATTTCGGATTCTAGTATAAAGCATTGCGGGGGAATGTCAAAGCGAAAAACATCAAAAATTGGCTTGAATTTACGTAAAATTTGCCGTGAAATTACTCTCTGTTTACCCACAAAACGCGGAAATTGCGGTAAAATACTACCAGAAGACAGGAGCAGCAGGAGCATCTGTGATGAGTTTGATAGCACTGCAAGCCGATATGTTAACGAAAGGTATATCGAATGTGGACGGACAAGAAGCCACAAACCGCACGATTCTGCTGGTAGACGATGAAGAATCCGTGCGGGAATTTGTGCAAATGTTACTCGAAGGTGAGGGGTATCAGGTGTTGGTAGCCGGCAACGGCACCGAAGCGCTGGCGCTGTACGAACAATATGGCGATGAGATAGCACTGGTGGTTTCGGATATAAAAATGCCAAAGATGGACGGGGTGGAACTGTACCGCCGACTTTCGGCGCGCAATAAAGATGTGAGATTTATCGCTGTTTCCGGTTTTATGATTCCCGAATCGCTCAACCAGTTAACAACTTGGGGACTCATTGACATTATTCGCAAACCGTTTTCCATTGAGGTTTTGTTACAAAAAGTTGAAGCAATGTTGCCATAAATTTTCCCCTCTCGTCGAAGGGTGACTGCACAAAAATGCAGTCACCCTTTTTTCTTTTGGGAAAGTCATTCTGTGTGCTATACTGATGAGCCCGAATATCGTCGGTTATTGAAAGGCACAGTTTATGAAAATTATTCACAATCGGTTGTTTTTGGCAGTGGCACTGAGACACACCACTGTTGATACATTTTTCACGTAAAAAGGATGGTTGAATGCAAGAAGAATTTTCATTTGTCTCGCTATTGTTGATTACGGGATTGGCGGTCACCGTTCCGATTTTATCTTCCCGTTTTCGGCGGTTGAATATCCCCATCATTGTCGGCGAAATTATCGCCGGCATCATCGTGGGCAAAAGCGGCTTCAACTGGATTGAACAGAGTGTGCCGCTGGAATTTTTGACCCTGTTCGGGTTTACATATTTGATGTTTCTCTCCGGGCTGGAAGTGGATTTTACCGCCATCACCACTGCCGGAAAAACGGAGAAAGAGAAACACCTTTTAAAAAACCCTATTTTTCTGGGCGTGACCGTTTTCGCTGTGACGCTGGTCATCGCCATTGCCGTGTCTGTCGGGTTGATGCAACTCGGTTTGATTCAAGAGCCGTTTATGATTGCCCTCATCCTGAGCACCACATCGCTGGGAATTGTGGTGCCGGTGCTGAAGGAACGGGGTATGATGGCAACACAGTTCGGGCAGGCGTTGCTCCTCTCTGCGCTGGTGGCTGATTTCGGCACGCTGGTACTCATTACGGTGAATGTCACCATTATCAGCGAAGGATTGACGCTGGATGTGCTGCTGGTGCTGTTGCTGCTGATTGTGTTCGCCCTGGCGGCACGGGCGGGGAAAGTTGTGGCGCGAGTGCCGGGCGTGGGGCGGCTCATCTCCGAACTCTCCAGCGCTACGGCGCAAATCGAAGTGCGAATCGCCTTTGCGCTGATGGTGGCGTTCATCGTGCTTTCGGAATGGCTGGGCGCGGAATTGATTTTGGGCGCGTTTTTGGCGGGCGCGCTCATTTCGCTGCTGTCCAAAAAGGAAGGCTCCGACCTGCATTTGAAACTTGATGCCATCGGGTTTGGTTTTTTCATCCCGATTTTCTTCATTATGGTAGGCGTCCAATTCGATTTGCCCACACTGCTCAATTCACGAGAAGGGCTGTTGCTGGTTCCGTTGCTGTTGGCGGCTGCCTACTTCATCAAATTTGTGGCGGCACTGCTTTTCCGATTCAACTTCGGCTGGCGAGAAACCATTGCCGCCGGCGGATTGCTCTCGGCGCGATTATCGCTCATCATTGCGGCGGCGGCGATTGCTCTGCAATTGGGTGCTATTACCGAAGCGGTCAACTCTGCCATTATTTTGGTGGCGATTGTAACCTGCACCGCATCGCCGCTGATTTTCAACCGCGTTCTGCCGCAAAAAGAAAAATTGCGGCGGCGCGGCGTGCTGATGGTGGGACTGGGCGAACCCACCGCCATGCTGGCGGAACGATTGCAGCAAACTGGCGAAACGGTTTCGATTGTGGGCAAAGATGCCGCGCGGGCGGAACAATTGCAGAAACGCGGTTTTTCGGTGCTGGTTGCCGGGCAAATTGACGATTCGGTTTTGAAAAAAGCGGGAGCGGAACGGGTAAAAACCGTTTTGGCGGTCAGTTCGTATGATGAAGTGAATGTGCGGGTGGCAAAAATGGCGATGCAGATTTTCGCCGTGCCGTCGGTGATTGCGCTCATCCGCGATGCGGAAATTGCCAACGCGCTGGAACCCTTCGGTGTGCAGGTGATTCGCCCGCAGTTGGCAACCGTGCTGGCGCTGGAAGGCGCGCTGCATTTTCCGGCGGCGTTCAAAATGCTCACCGACCCCAGCGACGGGGTGGAAGTGCGCGAAATTTCGCTGGAAAATCAGGCATTCATCGGCAAACCGCTGCGAGAGGTGCAATTGGCGGGCGATGCGCTGCTGCTGGGCTTGCGGCGGGGGAATGAAGTGCTGGTTCCGCACGGAAATACCCGCTTGCGGCGCGGCGATTTGCTGATGCTGGTGGGGCATGAGGATGCACTGCAAGAAGCGATGCGGCAGTTCAATCCGATGGGCGAATAGTGAGTTGCGAATAGCGAATAGCGAGTTACGAATAGCGAATAATGGGATGCGTGATGCGTGATGACGTGAAACGTGATGCGTGATGACGTGAAACGTGATGCGTGAATGGTGATTAGAGATTGGCGATTCACTGACCGCTGACTGCTGAACGCTAATTGCTGATTGCTACCCTGCAACCTTGAACTTTGAACAACCAACCTTGAACCAACCACCGACTTTAGACTTGAAACTTTAGACTTGGGACTAACCGCTGACCGCTGACCGCTAATTGCTGATTGCCACCCTGCAACACTGCTACCCTGCAACCTTGAACCAACTACTTACTTTTGCAGTTGAAATTCTGCCAGCGGGGTGTAAATGGGACCCTGCCGCGTGAGTTGGCTGCGAATCAAACTGATGTGTGTCACGCGGACGGTGGCAATCTTGCCGATATTTTCGCGGGAAACAGCGGCGGCAATGGCGCGAAAATCGCCGCCACGCGCCCGATTTCGCACCCGTCCGATGGTCAAATGGGGTTTGAACGGTTTTTTATCGGCGGGGATGTTCACGGCGGCGGTGGCGGTGGTCACAGCGCGATGCAGGGCGGTCAGCGCGGCAGACGTGCCCACGCCCGCCCAGATGATTCGCGGGCGTTTGAGATTGGGAAACGCCCCGACCGTCGCCAGCGACAGCGAAAATACCGGCACGGCGGCAACCGTTTCTGCCAGCGCTGCCGAAAGTGCCGGTATCAGTGCGGTATCGGTGT
>JALVZI010000198.1 GCA_027022125.1 Anaerolineae bacterium
GGGTTGGGGCGGCGGTGCTGTTTCGGCGACGATATTTTCCAGTTGCATACCCTTTTCTTCAAAATAGTTTTTCAGTTCCAGCATCGAGCCGCTGACCGTCCAGCGCTTGCTCTCGCCATCGAACCGCCGTTCCGGCAGGGCTTTTATCGCGGCAAGCAGGTCGGAAAAGGGCGCGCCGGTGATGGTGGCGGTGAATGTCGCGGTGGCAATTTTTATGCTGTCGCGGTCGGTGGCGGGGAGCGGCGGCGCATCATCGGCGACGGGAGTGCCCCCTTCCAGCCGAAAACCACTGTTTTCGATTTGCCCGCGCACCATTTCCGGCGAACCTTCTACCAGCCATAATTTCTGTGCGCCGATATAGCGTCGGTTGGGCAGGGCTTTCACCGCTGCCAGCAAACTGCTAAAATCGCCGCCGGTTACAAAATACTCGGTTTTTCCCACCCGAATTTTGATTTTATCGCCCTCCATTGTGCCTCCTCTGTTTTGATTGACTCACCATAATATTATTATCTTCAAAATTGGAAATGATGCAACAAATGGCACGCGCGCAAATTGACCAACTTGCCGCTTGGCGGTACACTTTTTTTAGTTGTCAGTTGTCAGTTGTCAGTTGTCAGTTGTCAGTTGTCAGTTGTCAGAGGGCTGATAACTGTGAACTAAAAACTAAAAACTCATAAACCCCACAGGAGCATATACAAATGAAAAAGAAACCACCGGTCGTTGTTGTGTTGGAAGGTGACCAAACGGGACAGGAACTGCTGGAAGAGGCGTTGCGCGTGCTCGACCCGGCGGTGACGGGCATGGAATGTCAATTTGAACGGTACGATTTGAGTCTGGAAAATCGCCGCAAAACGAAAAATAAGGTAGTATATGAAGCCGCCGCACGGATGCGCGAAACCGGTTACGGCTTGAAAGCCGCCACCATCACCCCGGAAACACCGGGCGATGTGGGCAGTCCCAACGCCATTTTGCGCGATGAAGTGAATGGCACGGTGATTGTTCGCACCGGGCGGCGCATTCCCGGCATTCGCCCGACGGGTGGCGCGTATGCGCCCATTTCGGTGGTGCGCATGGCGGTCGGTGATGCGTATGGCGCGGAAGAGCATCGGGAAGGGGTCGGGCTGGATGAAATCGCCATCCGCACCGAGCAGATTGACCGCCGCACCTGCCGCGCGGTGGCAGAGTTTGCCTTTCGACATGCCAAACGGATGGGCGTGAAAGTGTTCGGCGGTCCGAAATACACCGTCAGTCCGGTGTATGAAGGGATGCTGAAAGAGGAAATGGATCGCGCGGCAAAACGCTATCCCGATGTGCCATACGAGCCGCAATTGATTGATGCCACTTACGCTCTGCTGCTGACCAACGGCGGCGACGGCATGGTCATCCCCGCGCTGAACCGCGACGGCGACTGTTTGAGCGACTATGTTTTGCAGATGTTCGGCTCGATTGCCGGAGCGGAATCGCTGCTGCTCTCTTTCGATGACAATTGGAACCTGACCACCGTGATGGCAGAAGCGCCGCACGGCACAGCGCCATCGCTGGAAGGGAAGAATATCGCCAACCCGATGGCGATGATTTTGGCGGGCGCGGCGATGCTGCGGTATATGGATTGCAAAAAAGCACAGCCCGCCTCGCGCGCTATTTATGAATCGGTGTTCGAAGCCATTCATCACGGGGTGCGCACGCCGGATTTGGGCGGCAGTACCATGACCACTGAGTTCACCGATGACATCATCCGCCGGGTAAAAGCCAAACTGGAAGTTTGGGAAGTGATGGGCAGTTAGCGTGCTGAATGAACCTTCGGTATGGTGGAACGCACTGGTAATTTGGGGCGCGGTGACCGTGTATGCGGTGGTTCATAGCGTGCTGGCATCCAACTGGGTAAAAGAATCGCTCGGTGGGGTGTTGGGGCGATGGTACCGGCTCTTTTTTAACACCGTCGCGGTGATAACCCTGCTGCCGGTGTTGGCACTGCCCGCGCTGCTACCCAACCGGGTGCTGTATACCGTGCCCCCGCCGTGGCAGTGGTTTCTGCTTTTTGTGGAATTTTCATCCGCGTTGCTGGCGGCGCTGCCGTTCATCCAAACCGATATTTGGCACTTTTTGGGCTTGCGCCAACTGATGGAAGTTGTGCCGCCGGCGCACACGCCATTTAAAGAAGTGGGTTTATACCGGCAGATGCGTCATCCCGGCTATTTTTTCAGCATTGTTTTTTTGTGGGCTAGCCCGCTGATGACCCTCAATCAGGCGTTGCTGTATGCCGCCTTCACCCTGTATCTGTGGGTGGGCGCGATGTTTGAAGAGCGAAAATTGGAACGCGAGTTCGGCGAGGTGTATCGTGATTACCGCCGCCGCGTGCCGATGTTCATCCCGTGGAAACTGTCGCTGTGGAAATAAAAAATTTGCGGAAAAACATCATCATCGGCGTGATTTTCGGTGCGGTGGTGATGGTCGGGCTGGGAATTTACGCCGATTTCACCGAAATGGCGCGGCTGTTGCGTGCCTTTCGCTGGGGGTTGCTGCCCGCCGCCATCGGGCTGACGGTTGTCAACTACCTGCTCCGGTTTTCAAAATGGCATTATTATCTGCATCAAATCGGGGTGAAAAACCTGGGTTGGTGGGCAGATTTGCGCGTTTTTCTGGGTGGATTCGGATTCTCGCTGACACCGGGCAAAGCGGGCGAACTGGTGCGGCTGCTGTGGCTGAAAAAACTGGCAAACGTTCACCCCGCCGAAACCGCGCCGGTCGCGGTGGCGGAACGGCTCACCGATGGCATCGCGATGGTCATTCTGTCGCTGGTGGGCGGGCTGGTATATCCGCAATTTACCCCTGCCGCGCTGACCATCGGCGCGGTGTTGGTGGTGGCGGTGGTGGTCATTCAGATTCGCCCGCTGGCGCTGTGGCTGCTCGGCATCGGTGAGCGATTGCCGCTGGTATCGAGATTCATCCATCATCTGCACACCCTGTATGATAACGTTTATGAATTGCTGCGGCTGAAAAACCTGCTCATCGCTGTGACGCTGGGGACGCTGGCATGGGTCAGCGAGGGCGTGGCGCTGTATCTGGTGCTGCTCGGATTGGGCATGCCTGCTGCCGGACAGTTGGCACTGCTGTCGGTGTTCATTTTGGCGTTCGCCTCGGTGGCGGGGGGCGCATCCGGCGTGCCGGGCGGACTCGGCGTTACGGAAGGTGGGCTGACCGGCATGCTGCAACTGCTGGCTGGCGCATCGGAAAACGTGGCGGCAACGGCAACCCTGCTCATCCGCTTTGCCACCATGTGGTTCGGGGTGGTGCTGGGACTACTCATTCAAGCCGTGTGGCGTGATTTTCTGTACGGGGAAGCAGGGTAGCAGGGTGGCAGGGCAAAACCGTAGGGGCAGCCCTTGTGGCTGCCCTGTTTCGGGCGACCACAAGGGTCGCCCCTACTTTGAGTGCGGAAACTGATTGACTGACAAATCTTTTTTTGATACCGGTTTTGCGGATTTTCTTCGATTATGTTATGGAACTTATTGAAAC
>JALVZI010000199.1 GCA_027022125.1 Anaerolineae bacterium
GGGGTGATGTTCATGCTGCCATCCACCGGCGCGGGCAGGCGCAGGGTCACGGCTTTCGCCTGCACGCCGAGTTTCTGCGCGTTCAGATTTTCCACCATCAGCGCGGGGTAAAAATCGCGCAGTTCATCGAACCCGACAATCAGCATTCGCCCGCCGCGTGTCACATCCCCCTGAGCCAGCGATTGCGGCGCGAGCGCGGCGGGATGAATTGCGCCCAGCGCGGTCGGCAGCCGGAGATTTTTTCCCGTTTCGCCGATATACGGCAGCCCTTGCGCGGCGGTGATGCGTTTCAGCGCGTCCAACCCGCGCCGGATGGCGTCCGCGCCGGTGAGCCGGTACGGGTGCGCGGGTCGCTCTGCCAGAAAATCATCCAGCGCGGCAAAAGGATTTTCCAGCGGGGTGTCGCTGTCGGCGGGATGAAAACCGAGCACATCAATCGCGCCGGTGGCAAGCGCAATTGCCCCAATGCCGTGTGCCAGCAATCGCACTTTTTGCCCCGCCTGCGCCAGCAAATTTGCGGTCATCAACCCGGACAGCCCCGCGCCGATGACGATGGTTTCAGGTTTCGGGTTTCGAGTTTCGGGTTTTGTTTTCGTGTTCAAAGTTCAAGGTTCAAGGTTGCAAAGTAGCAAGGTTGCAGGGTGACAAAGTCTCACTTTCTCACCTGCTCACTTTCAGAGTGGCAGGGTTGCAAGGTAGCATTTATTCGCTATTCGTAATTCGCTATTCGTCACTCGTCACTCGCTATTTCAAAATAGCCTTCCGTTTCAATTTCGCCGAGGCGGGCGGTTGCCGCGCCACTCAATTCGGCGGGCAGTTTGTCCAATCCCAGCAAACCGAAATAGATGCCTTCATCGAGCAGCATTTGTCGCAATTGCTGACCCGCTAGCACGGGTTTGATGCCTTTCCAGCGTTCATTCAGAAAATCCACCAGCGATTTGTCGGTTTCTGCCGCCGAAAGATGTTTTTCGCGGTGCAGAATGGCGGCGGTGCGATAGGTGCAGAACCCGCCCTGACACGGTCCCATGCCGACGCGCAAATCGCGGCGCAGGTCGTTGATGATGTTGCCGGGCGTGTGCGCCAATTCCGCTTCGATTTGCCCGCGCGTGACCAATTCGCATTCGCAGATGATTTGCTCCCCTTTGGCGGTGGTTTCCACCGTTTCCAGCCGGTCGCCGAGCCGGAAATAGCGGCGTTTTTCCGGTGGCGAAAGGATGGTGTCGGCGGTGCGGCAGGGGCGTTCCGTGCCGAGTTTGCGGCACACCAAATCGGCGGTGTGTTCAGCCATCATACGGTAGGTTGTCCATTTGCCGCCGGTGATGGTCACGAACCCGTCCACGCCGTCGCGCGTGCTGTGGTCGAGCAGGGCGTGCCCGCGCGTCACTTCGCGCAGATTTTCCCCGGCGGTGGTATCCTGATAAAGGGGGCGCACGCCCGCCCACGCCCGCAGCGCGCGGAATTTTCGGAAGGACGGGACGACCACTTCCCCCTGCGCCAGCATCGCTTCGATTTCCCAATCTTCGATGGGATAATTGTCGGGGTTCGGCACGCGGACAGATGTTGTGCCCACCACCGCCACCGAGCCGACCGGCACGATGATGTCGCCATCGTTGGGCGGTCCGCAGCGGTTGATGACCGTGTTCACCATACGGAAATTCATGGCGACCATCGTCCCTTTTCCGGCATACACGGTGACATCACAACCCGCCAGCGCGGCGAGCCGTCCGCCCCATGCGCCCGCGGCGTTCACCACCATATCGGCGGCGATGGTCATTTCTTCGCCGGTGAGCACGTTTTTCACCCGCGCGCCGGAAACGCGATTGCCGTTTTTCAGCAGTTGGGTCACTTCGTGATAGATTTTCACCGTGCCGCCCAACTGTTTTCCCGCCTCGGTGAGCGTTTTGCAGGCTTCCCACGTTTCCACGCTGCCATCGGGCGCCCAAAAAACGCGGCGCGCGTGCGGGGTGAGCAGCGGCTCGCGGCGCAACGCCTCCGCCACCGAAATTTCTTCGGCGGGGATGCCCGCGCGGTGTGCGGCGGCAATCCACCGGTCGGGAAAGTCGGCGGGGTCGGCGGGGGTGTTCACAAAAAAGCCGCCGGTATCTTCGATGCAGTGGGGGATGATTTTTCGCAGGATGGTATTTTCGCCGGCGCATTCTTCGGCGGCGGTGGGGTCTTTCACGGCATAGCGTCCGCCGCTGTGCAGCAATCCGTGAAACCGCCCGGACGTGGCATTCGACAGCGCGCCGCGTTCCACCAGCGTGGTTTTGAATCCGCGTTGGCACAGGTCAAAAAACACGCCGCTGCCGGTCACGCCCCCGCCGATGACGAGAATTTCGGTTGAATGGTGATTCATAAGCGAACCCTTTTATGCTTTTTTGTGATGCGTGAAACGTGATGCGTGATATTTATTCACGTTTCACTCATCACTCATCACGTGTTATTCTTCCACCCAATCAAACGTGCGGGTGACGGCTTTTTTCCACTGCCGATAGAGTTTCGTGCGGGCGGTGTCATCCGCCGAGGGCTGCCACGTTTTGTCCACACCCCAGTTTTGGCGCATTTCATCGGTGTTCTGCCAGAAGCCGACCGCCAGCCCCGCCGCATACGCCGCACCGAGCGCGGTGGTCTCTGCCACTTTGGGGCGAATCACCGGCACGCCGAGCACGTCCGCCTGAAATTGCATGAGCAATTCATTGTGAACCATGCCGCCGTCCACTTTGAGCGCTTTCAGTTTCACACCGGAATCGGCTTCCATCGCGTCCAGCACTTCGCGGGTTTGAAAGGCGGTCGCTTCCAGCACGGCGCGCGCAAAATGCCCGCGATTGACATACCGCGTCAGTCCGACAATCACGCCGCGCGCGTCGCTGCGCCAGTATGGGGCAAACAGCCCGGAAAACGCCGGCACGAAATAAATGCCGCCGTTGTCGTCCACCGTTTTTGCCAAATCTTCCACTTCCGGCGCGGAGTCAATCATTTTCAGATTATCGCGCAGCCATTGCACCAGCGCGCCCGTGATGGCGATAGAGCCTTCCAGCGCGTACACGGTTTTTTCATCGCCGAATTGATAGCCGACAGTGGTCAGTAGCCCGCTTTTGGAGGGCACAATTTCCGCGCCGGTGTTCAAAATCATAAAACAGCCTGTGCCGTAGGTGTTTTTCGCTTCGCCGGGGGAGAAACAGGTTTGCCCGACGGTGGCGGCTTGCTGGTCGCCCAAATCGCCGCACACGGGGATGCGCCCGCCGAATGCGCCATCGGTTTGCGTATAGCCGTAAATGGCGGGGTCGCTGCTGGGGCGAATTTCGGGGAGCATGGCGCGCGGAATGTCCATTGCAGCGAGCAGGTCATCGTTCCAGCGCGTGCCGTCCAAATCCATCAGCATGGTGCGCGAAGCGTTGGTCACATCGGTGACGTGCGCGCCGCCGTTGACGCCGCCGGTCAGGTTCCAAATAATCCAAGTGTCCATATTGCCGAAAATCGCGTCCCCTTTTTCGGCATCGGCGCGCACGTCACC
>JALVZI010000200.1 GCA_027022125.1 Anaerolineae bacterium
AAATAGTGGATTCCCGCTTTCGCGGGAATGACATGCGCTTCTTTTTCGATTATACATCTCGGGGTATATCGCATTTATAGGTTTTTTGAGTTTTGTCAGTCAATCAGCCTTGAACCTTGAACTTTGAACTTTGAACCTTGAACACCCCTGCAACCCTGCAACCTTGCTCCCCGCTCTACTTTGCCAGCATCGGACCGAGCCGCCGCCCGCCGAGCAAATGCATGTGCAGGTGAAAAACTTCCTGCCCGCCGTCGCGATTGACATTCACAATCAGACGGTAGCCGCTTTCGGCGATACCGCGCTCTTTGGCAATCTGCGCCGCCACCACAAACAGATGCCCCAACAGAGATTCGTCTTCGGGAGTCACATCATTCACCGTGGGGATGATTTTATTCGGCACGATGAGAATGTGGGTGGGCGCACGATGGGCAATATCGTGGAACGCCGTCACCCGGTCATCCCGGTAAACGATGTCGGCGGGGATTTCACCGCGAATAATTTTGCTGAAAATGGTTTCTTCCGGCATGTTATACCTCCGTTTGTTGAGTTTCGGGTTTCGAGTTAGTTTTCAGTCATCAGTTTTCAGTGGTCAGTGGTCAGCGGTTGGTTTTTGGTTCAAAGTTCAAAGTTCAAGGTTGCAGGATTGCAGGGTAGCAGTCAGCAAATGACGAAGGACAAAGGACAAATGACCATTCGCTATTCGCTATTCGTCATTCGCTATTCGATAGTATTGCCAGCCCGGCAAAAATTAGCAAAACGCCGATGAAAGATTGAGGAGTCAGCCGCTCGCCGAGGAGAAAAATGCCGAGCAGTGCGGCGGTGAAGGGTTCCGCCAGTGAGAGGGTCACGGTGGTGGCGACGGGTGTCAATCGCAAACCGCGCGCAAAAAACATATACGACACACCGGTGGCAATCACCCCCAAATGGAGCACCACCAGCCCGCCGCGCAGAGTGGCAATCCACCCCAAATTTACACCGAATAGCGTGGGCAGCAAAAGTATCGCCCCCAGCGAAAAAATGACTGCCATCGCCACATCCGGCGGATGACCGTCTGCCAGCACAATTTTGCTGGCGCTGGTGTATCCGGCATACGCCGCCCCCGCACCGAGCGCCAACACAATGCCCCAAACATCAGTGGCGGCGAACCCATTTCCCGCCACCAGTAGATAATTTCCGATGACCGCCAGCGCAGTGGCGATATACCACACCCGCGCGGGACGCTCGCCGTGCACCAGCCAGCCGAGAATACCCGCCATCACCGGTGCGCTGCCGACCGCTACAATTGTGCCGACGGCGACTCCCGCCCGCGCCACCCCCGCGAAAAAGGTCAACTGATATGCCGCCACACCGATACCCGCCAGTACGGTGGCGCGCACGGGGAAATGCCGCACCGCCGAAAATCCATCGCGGAACAGCACCCACACCAGCAGCGTCGCGCCGCCCACCAGCAGACGCATCGCCCCCACCACCGATGATTGTGCACCGGTCGGCGCCAGCGCCTGCGATGTGCCGGTGGTTCCCCACAGCACCGCCGCCGCCAGCACCAACCAGCGACCGTGTATTGAGTTTCGGGTTTCAGATTTCGGGTTCAAGGTTGCAGGGTTGTTCAAAGTTCAAGGTTCAAAGTTGCAGGGTTGCAGGGTTGCAATCAGCAGTCAGCCGTTAGCGGTCAGCCATTAGCAAAGGACAAATGACAAATGACGAATGACCAATCTCCAATAACCAACTTCACGCTTTCACATCCGTTACCGTGCCGCCGGTCATTGCCAGCAAATCGGCGGGGGTTAACCGAAACATAGCATAAGGCGTACCCGCCGCTGCCCACAGCGATTCATATTGCAGTAAATCTTCATCCACAAATGTTTCCATCCGGCTGACATGCCCCACCGGCGGCACACCACCGATGGCAAATCCGGTGTGTGCCCGCACGAAATCGGCATCCGCTTTGCCGATTTTCTCGCCGAGCAGTGCCCGCACCTTTTTGGTGTCCACCCGATTGCGCCCGCTGACGAGCACCAGCACGGGTCGGTCGGTTTTGCGCGTTTTGAAAATCAGCGATTTGACAATTTGCCCCACATCGCAGCCGACGGCTTCCGCCGCCGCGACCGCCGTGTGGGTCAATTCGGGCAGTTCCATCACCTGATGGGGATAACCTTTTTCGGCTAAAATTTGCTGGAATCGTCGGGCACTCGGACGCAATTCGCTCATAATTTCCTCCGCTGGCGAGTGATGATGATTGGTTTTTCGGGGGTGATGATGACCGTGTGTTCAAAATGTGCGCTCAGCGCACCATCGGCGGTGCTGATAGTCCAACCGTCTTTCTCGGTGATGATTCTACCATTCCCCGCCGAAATAATCGGCTCGATGGCGACCACCATACCATCGGTCAGCAACTGGTTGTACCGCCGATGGTAGAAATTCGGCACGGTTGGGTCTTCATGGATGGTTCTGCCCACGCCATGTCCGGTCAACTGGGGAATGACGGTGAACCCGTGGCGACGCACTTCGCGGTCAACCACCCGCCCGACAGCGTTCACCGGTGTGCCGGCACGCGCCACCGATAGCGCCTTTTGCAGCGCCGACCACGCCGCGCCGATGAGTCGCTGTCCCGCTTCGGTTTCAGGGGGAAGTTGAATGGTGATGGCGGCATCGGCGATGAAGCCGTGCTGCTCGGCAGTCACATCAATCGTCAGCAAATCACCGGGTTGCAGCGGACGGTCGTTGGGCACACCATGCACCGTACCCGCATTCACACTGAGACAGGTGGCGCCGGGGAAATCATACACCAGTTTCGGGGCGGATTTCGCGCCGTGCTGCTGCATATATTCCGCGCCGATTTCATCCAACTGCACGGTGGACATCCCCGGTTTCGCTGCGTCTGCCATCGTTTGGATGGTTCCGGCGACAATTTCGCCAATTTCTCGCAATGCCGAAATTTCTTCCGGTTGGGTGACGATGGTCATGGTGTTGGTCCTTTGTCATTTGTCATTTGTCACTCGTCATTTGTTATTGGCTGACCGCTGATTGCTGATTGCTGACTACTGAAAACTGACGGCTTTTAACTTTGAACCCCCTGCTATCCCACCCACTGCAATAGCGATTGCGGAAAGATACCGGCGGCGATAATGGCAATACTTCCGGCGAAAATAATGGCAGAAGTCACCCAATATCTTCCGGTGGGAAAACCTGTTCCGGCGGGGGCGGGTTGCAACAGATACCACAGCCCGCGCAGATAGCCGGTCGTCACGCCGATACTGCCCAGCAGAATGACCACCGGCAGGCGAATGTCAATCCCCGCCGTTGATTTCAGCAAAAACCAATGGGCAACAAACCCGCCGGTCAGCGGTGCGCCAGCCAGCGTCGCCCCGGCAACCATCACCCCCAGCGCCGCCAGCGGATACCGGCGGGCAATTCCGGCGGATTTTTCAAAAGCATCGCGTTTGAGTCCCTGCCGAATGAGCGCGATTGCCGCCGCCAAAACCAGCAGCGCAGCGAGCCGCACCACCATACCGA
>JALVZI010000201.1:0-404 GCA_027022125.1 Anaerolineae bacterium
ATGTAGGGGCGACCCTTGTGGTCGCCCGAAACAGGGCAGCCACAAGGGCTACCCCTACGATTTTTTGAGAAAATTAGACTTGTTGCCGATAATGTTTGTTGGTTTTGCACTAGGTTGTTGATTGATTCATTCTCTACCCCTCCCGAATAATTACGGTGCAGAATGAACTAAATGAAACTTTTGAAAAGTGTGTCAAAATTACAAAAATCATCGGTAATTTTTATGATGTCATTCCCGCCTGTGCCCTGCGGGTGCGAAAGCGGGAATCCACGATGTTTCGCTATGGATTCCGGATATTTCCCTTCGGGAAATTCCGGAATGACATTAGGTTCTGTTGACGTTTCGTTTTCAGTGGGAAAAACGCATCCTGAGTAGCGGTTTGCGGAGCAAACCGCGTATCGAAG
>JALVZI010000201.1:414-3492 GCA_027022125.1 Anaerolineae bacterium
TCTTGCCGATTTTTACCCTTCGATACGCCCTGCGGGCTACTCAGGATGAAAAATCGGCAAACGTCAACAGAACCTAAAAAAAAATCCGTGAAATTTGTGAAAATTCGTGGCTTAAATGCAGTTACACAAAAAGTTTCAACCAGTTCAATATCATGCGATTGAAATTATTGGCGCAACAGCGTGAAATTGCCGAACAGATTGCTGCCTTCGAGAAAAAATACCAGTGTACTTTCGCCGAGTTTGAAAAACAAGTCAATGCTGAATCCGAAAACTTTGAGTACTGGGATGATTATTTGGAATGGAAAGCGGCGGTGAAAGTACAATCGGAATTGGCAATGAGGATTTGACAGGGCAACAGACGTAGGGGCACGCTGCAGCGTGCCCCTACGAAACCAAAAGAAGCGGTTGGTTCGCGTTAAAATCCGTAGGGGCGGCTCGCGAGCCGCCCCTACACCACGTCTGTATTTTGGCTTACAGGGGGAAATCAAATCCTTGCCGAGTTCAATGATTCGTAGAGACGCCCAATTTGGGCGTCTCTACCGGGTTGCGATGCGTTTTTCCCTGCCGATTTCATCCTGAGTAGCCCGCAGGGCGTATCGAAGGGTAAAATCGGCAAGATACCACTGCACGCTGAATAGGTACCACGGTTTAATGTTGCACTACCCACATTTTGATTGCAGCCCATTTTTCATTGCTCATTATTCATTGAATTAGGCGCTGTGCGCCTTGCAATGGCACAACTGTACAGTTATCAAAGGTACAAAAATTGAACCACAGAGAAGCAGAACTGGTTGAAACTTTTTGTTTGACCGGATTTCCGCATCAAATTAACGCGAATTTCTCAAATTTAAGCATAAAATCTGTGAAATTTGTGAAAATTCGATGCAAAAAAGAGAGAGAGAAGCGTAAAAGTTTCATTTAGTTCGCACAGAGAAAAATAAGGTTCGAGCGCCGGTCGTGCGGTGGTATCCGCACATTCCGGCGAAAATTTGAGGCAAAACTCACAAACTTTAAATTCTCTGCGCCTCTGTGCCTCTGTGGTGAGAAATTAACCTTCTTTCAAATGAGTCTGATGAACTTTCAAGTGACATCCCCCCACGCAGAGGAATAACAGTGACATTCGGCAATCCGTGGGCACTGCTTTTGCTGGCGCTGCTGCCTGTTTTCTGGTTCATCAGTCGGGGGCGGGGCGTGTATCTGTCGCTGTGGCGGCGGCGAATCGCGTTTGCGCTGCGCACCGCACTTTTTCTGCTGCTGGTTTTCGCGCTGGCGGATGTGCGGCTCAGCACCCGCAGCGATTCGCTGAGCGTGATTTTTCTGGTTGACCAATCGGACAGTATGCCCACCCCGGCGAAAGATGCCACGCTGGCGTTCATCCAATTCGCCGCCGACGCCCAACCGCCGGACGACACTGCCGGCGTGGTCGTCTTCGGCGCGAATGCGGTGGTGGAAGAATTGCCGCGCCCCGCGCTGTCGCTGCGAGCGATTGCCTCTGCGCCGCACACCGACCACACCAACATCGCCGCTGCGGTGCGGCTCGGTATGGCGCTCTTCCCCGCCGATAGCGCCAAACGGCTGGTACTCCTTTCGGACGGGCGGAACAATTTGGGCGATGCCAAATCTGCCGCGCAACTGGCGCACGCTGCCGGAATCGAGTTGGATGTGGTGGATTTGTCCGCCGCTGTGCCGGAAAATGCGCCCGAAGTGCGGTTGGCGGAATTGCGCGCGCCCGGAACACTGCACGCCGCAGAACATTTCGACCTGCAATTGTCCATCGAAAGCACGCTGGAAACGCCGTCCACCGTGCAGATTTTCGCCGATGGGCAATTGGTGGCACAGGAAGCGGTCAATCTGCATCCGGGCGAAAATCGGTTCGTGTTCCCGATGGTCGCCGGAGAGAGCGGATTCAGCACTTTCCGCGCCAATATCATCCCCCCCGCCGACACACAGGCGCAGAACAACCGGCTCGATGCGTTCAGCATGATTGAAAGTCCGCTGAAAACGCTGGTGGTGGCGCAGTCGCCCGCCGAAACTGCCAACCTGCTCCCCGCGTTGACCGCCGCCGGACTGAATCCCGTGCCGGTTCGCCCCGCCGAAATGCCGTCCACGCCGCTGGCGCTCACCGAATACGCGGCGGTGGTGCTGGTCAATCTGCCCGCCACCGCGCTGTCGCCCGCGCAGTTGGATTTGCTGCAAGCGTATGTGCGCGATTTGGGCAAAGGGCTGGTCGTCATCGGTGGACCGGAAAGTTACGGTGCGGGCGGATATTTTCAAACCCCGCTGGAAGAAACGCTGCCGGTGGAAATGACGCTGAAAGACCGCCAGCGGCTGCCGGGTATGAGCATGGCGATGGTCATCGATAAATCAGGCAGTATGGATTCGGCGGGCACGGCGAATACCGGCGGGGTGAAAAAGGTGGAACTGGCGAAAGAAGCCATCTACCGCGCGGTCGATTTTCTCGCCCCGTGGGATAGAGTCGGAGTGGTGGCGTTCGATACCGCCGCCCGCTGGGTGGTTCGGTTTGAACCGGTGGTGGATGTGACCGGCATCAAAAATCGAGTGGGCACCATTCGGGCGAGCGGCGGCACCGATATTTTGGCGGGGCTGCAAGCCGCCGCGAATGCCATCGTGCGCGAACCGAGCCGCGTGCGCCATATCGTGCTGCTCACCGATGGCGGCGCGAATCCGGCGGGCATTATCGAACTGACCGACAAATTGGCGGAACAGGATATTTCGGTGTCGGTGGTGGCTATCGGCGATGGCGCTGCGCCGTTTCTGAAAGAGGTGGCAAAACACGGCAACGGGCGGTTCCATTTGGCGCGCGACCCCGCCACCATCCCCCAAATTTTCGCGCAAGAAGCCACGCTCGCGCTGAAAGCATATCTGATTGAAGAGGAATTTACACCGCAGCGCGCCGCCGCCAGTCCCATTTTGAGCGGCATTGACGCCCTGCCGCCGCTGTTGGGCTATGTTGCCACCACCCCGAAACTCACCGCGCAGACGGTGCTGGTCAGCGGGCAGGATGACCCCGTGCTGGCGCAGTGGCAGTACGGGGTCATCCTGCCCGCTGACCAGCAC
>JALVZI010000202.1 GCA_027022125.1 Anaerolineae bacterium
CTCCAGCCCGCTGTGGGGGGGCTGATCCTCGCGGGGAACGATCTCGACGCGGTCAACGACCCAGGTAAGCCAGACCGCAACCTCGCCAACGGTCAGCTCATCGCCATCCGCCGCGCCGCGCCCGCCATGCCAAATCGACATCTTCATAATAGGCATAAAAATCCTCATCGAACAGCCCGATTTCATCCAGCATCTCTCGCCGGTAGAGTGCCGCACCGGCACACGGACCAAACACTTCTTGCGGCGTTTCCCATGCCGCCACCGGCTGTCCGAATCCCCTGTTCCACCCGAAACCAGCCCAATCCACCGTGATGCCGGCAGAATCGAGCAATTGAGACGCATCCCACAACCGCATTTGAGCCGCCACCATCCCCACATCGGGTGCGATTACCCCCGCCACCAGCGCCTGCAAAAAATTTTCGTCAGGTTGTGTATCGTTATTCAATGTGACGATATATTTTCCCCGCGCCGCTTTTATGCCGATATTGTTCGCTGCGGCAAACCCGACGTGCGGATTCTGCTCGATGAGTCGCACCTGCGGATGGTGCTCCGCCACCCACGCCGCCGACCCGTCTGTGGAGCCGTCATCCACAAAAATAATCTCAAAATCCCGATATGTTTGCTGTGTCAGCGCAGCCAAACAAGTTGGCAACCATTCTTTTCCGTTCCAGTTGGTGATAATGACACTTGTTTCAGGCACGTTTCGCTCACGGCAGATTTGCTATTTGTTTTGCTGCCGCCACGATACTATGTTAGAATGTTTTTTTAAGCAAACTACCGGTTCGCCAAAATTATGGATTTATCAATCATCATTCTCAACTGGAACGCCGCCGATGACACCATTCAATGCGTGAAAAACATCACCGCATGGCAAAGGCTGCAACCGAACGTGTGGGTGGTTGATAACGCCTCGCAAGACGATAGCGTCCGGCGCATCGCCGAAAATTGCCCCACCGCCACCATTCTTTCCAATGATGAAAATTTGGGCTTTGCCGGCGGCAACAATCGGGCATTGAAAGAAATTCTCCACGCCGGCGATACCCCCATCCTGCTATTGAATAACGACGCCATCGTCACCGAGACAACCATCGAAACGCTGCTGCACACCCTGCGAACCCACCCGCAGGCAGGCTTTGCGGGACCGCTGTTGTTCGATACAGCACACCCCGACCGGCTTCTTTCGGCGGGGGGACAAAATCCGGTCACGCATTATCAATCTCACACCCCCAAACGCCCCGACACCGATACCCCTTTCGCGGTGGATTATGTGCCGGGAACGGTGCTACTGGCTTCCGCGGCAGTCTTCCGGCAGGTGGGGCTGTTGGACGAGCAGTATTTTTTCAGCATGGAAGTCGCCGACCTGTGCCATCGCGCCGGGAAAGCCGGATTTCAAAGTTTCATCGTGCCGACCGCCACCGCGCAGCACAGCATTCATCGTTCCGGCGCACTGCGAAAATCGCTGTACCCGTATTATGTCATCCGCAACCGATTTCTATTTTTGCGCCGACACTATCCGCACAATACGGCACTGTTTGCGTTTTGGGTGGCATACAGCATCGCGCTGGCGGCAAAAACCGCACTCGCCGGCAAACGTGCCACCGCGCGGGCGGTTTGGCTCGGGCTGGGAGACGGACTGCGCGGGCGATTTGGCAACCGGAACGCGCAATTTTTGGGGGATGCATGAACCCGCCACTGTACCATCTGACCATTCTGCCGCCAAAAATGCCCCACGCCGAAGCGTTGTCGCAGGAAATTTCTGCCCTGCAATCCCATTTTGGCGGCGATTTAAATTACCTCAATCCAAACCGATTTTCGCCCCTGCCCATTCCGCGCCTGCTGTTCGGTTTTCACCAACTCGCCCGCCTGCGGCAACAAGAGGCATCCATCGGTGTGCATCACGTTTTTAATCCCGACCCGTTCCCCTTCCCCGTTTTGCGCTTTTTCCGCCGTCCGGTCATTTTTTCTGTCACCGGCGGCATCGCTTATCGCCCCAACGCGGCGTTCTTCAACCGGTTGGCGGCAACTGTCGTACCCGATGAACGGAGTTTGGCGCAACTGGAATCGGCGGGGGTGAAAAATGCCGTGCTGGTGCGTCCCGGCATCCGCACCGAAAAATTTTCCGTCTCCCCCACCCCGCTAACCGACACCGTGCATCTGCTGGCGGCATCCGCGCCGTGGACAAAAGCGCAATTCACCACCAAAGGAATTGACGCGCTGCTGACTGCCGCCGCCCGCGAGCCAAAACTGCGGCTGACGTTTCTGTGGCGCGGCATTCTGTTCGATGAAATGATGCGGCGGGTAAAAAATCTGGGGGTGGAAGATCGAGTCACGGTCATCAACAAATTAGTGGATGTGAACGCCGTGCTGGCGACGGTTCACGCTACCATCGCGCTGGCAACCGACGCCGGTATCGTCAAATCGTACCCCCATTCCCTACTCGATTCGCTGGCGGCGGGCAAACCGGTACTGGTCAGTCGTGCCATCCCTATGGCAGATTTTGTGGAAAAAACGGGCTGCGGTGCAGTGATTGATGCGGTCGGTGCGGAGGGGGTATTGGCGGGCGTGGCATCGCTGGCAAAAAACTACTCGCCGGTGGTGGACGCTGTACGCGCCATCCCCCGCGAAACCTTTTCCATTTCGGCAATGGCGGCGGCATACCGCACACTATACGAACAGGTGTCCGTATGAAAATTCTGCATGTGGTTCAAGCTTACCCCCCTTCGATGGGCGGCTCGCAGTGGTTCGTCAAAAATCTGTCGGAGCAATTGGCGGCACAATTTGGCGATGAGGTTACGGTGTTCACTACCACCGCGCTGGATACAGCCACATTCGCCGGGCGCGGGGGTGCGGTAGTCGAGCCGGGTATCTCGGAAGAAAACGGGGTCATCGTGCGGCGATTTCCGTTTGTGCGGGGATGGTATCGCACTCGCAAACTGGTTTCGGGCATTGCCGATTTTCTGCATTTGCCGGGTTGGGATATTCTGCGAGCCATCCATCAGGGTCCCGTCATCCCCGGTTTGGCAGATGCCGTTGCCGCCAGCGGCGCGGAGGTGGTGATGGCGATGGCATTTCCACTGTGGCACATGTTCGCCGCGCAGAAAGGGGCGGAAAAAGCGGATATCCCGCTGGTGTTCACCGGCGCAATCCACCCGACCGACACGTGGGGTTTCAACCGCCCGATGATATTTAACGCCATCCGCCGCGCCGATGCCTATTTTGCGCTCACCCCGTTTGAAAAAACGTTTCTGACGAAACGCGGTATTTCCGCCGCAAAAATCCGGGTGGTGGGCAGCGGCATCACTCCCCCGCCCGACTCGCTGCCGCCGCCCGCCGAAACTCGCCACCGTTTGGATATTCCCGCCGGTGCGCCGGTCATTTTGGCATTGGGGCGACAGAATCCGCGCAAGCGATTCGATTTTCTGCTGGCAGCGATGCCGCAGGTGTGGGATGAGATTCCCGACGCGCTCGTGATTTTCGCGGGCGCAGCCGAT
>JALVZI010000203.1 GCA_027022125.1 Anaerolineae bacterium
TCGTCGGCAACACAGCGGTTGTACGGTCGTTTTTATGCGAGAAACTGCTGTGGGCTCTTTTAATCGGTAGCCAATACCCCATTCTGCCAGAATATAATACGGGTCACGTGGGTATTCTTCTAATTTTTGTCGCAGGTAATGTATATAAAGTTTAAGCGAACCAAGCGCGCTTTTTTTGTCAGCCCCCCATACCTCTTTGATGATTTCTTCGTGAGTGATAACCCGCCCCACGCGACGCACTAGCACCGCCAGCAACCGAAATTCGGTGGGGGTGAGTTTGACGAGTTCGCCGTCGAGCATCACCGTGCGGGTATCGAGGTTAATGGACAAATGCCCGTCGTTGTAAACAGTTGGCGCCCCGCTGCTCTGCAATTGTTTTCTGCGGAAAAGCATTTGAATCTTCGCTTGCAATACATCTAAGTTGATAGGTTTGCGCAGATAATCATCCGCGCCCATTTCCAGCGCCTTAACAGCACTTTTATCATCTTGCCGGTGGCTTATAATAATCACCGAACTGATACCAAATTCGCGCAAACGGCGGTATGTTTCAAACCCGTCCATCACCGGCATCATCAAATCAAGCAGCACCAAATCCGGCTTTTGTTCCCACGCCATTTCCAGCCCGGCTCTACCGCTTTTTGCAGTGGCGACAGAAAATCCCTGCGTTTCCAAATAAATTTGCAACAATTGCAATACTGCCACATCGTCGTCAATCACCAATATTTTTGTCATACGTGCCTCCCATACTGGCAAAAAGAAATAGAATTTTTGTTGCTGCGCCGGAAGTTTTGCAGGTTTTCATCGATTATATTATGAAGTCACCTTACGCAGTTTGAGATTTGACAGGTGTTCGATATTGTGCTATGGCGGGTTTGCCCCCTCGCTCTCTCTCACTCCCCCCTTCCCCGAGGGGAAGGAGGGATACAGGGGGGATGGGGGAAATTCGCTACCGGCGTTTGTTGCTGGTACATTATAATGTTTGTTTTGTCAAATTTTCGACTGCGTAACATCAGTTATGAACTGGTTGAAACTTTTTGTGTGACTGAATTTCAGCCACGAAATTTCACAAATTTCACGGATTTTTAATGTCATTCCGGAATTTCCCGCAGGGAAATATCCAGAATCCACAGCAAAGCATAGTGGATTCCCGCTTTTGTACCCGCAGGGCACAGGCGGGAATGATATTTAAAAAATTGCCGATGGTTTCTGTAATTTTGGCACACTTTTCAAAAGTTTCATTTAGTTCATCGGAAAATCGGGGATTTAAATACAGAAACGGTAACCTACGCCCCATTCATTGTGGATTAGTTGGGGTTGAGAGGGTTTTTTTTCTAATTTTCGACGCAGATAACAAATGTATAATCGCAGATAATCTACCTCGCCGACATAATCGGGACCCCATACTTCTGTCAACAAAAATTCGTGAGGCAACACGCGCCCTTTATAGCGGGTCATTACCGAGAGCAGTTTAAATTCGGTGGGGCTTAAATCAACCCGTTCGTCGCCGATTTTCACTTCGTATTTATCAAAATCAATCATCAAATCGCCGAACCGCAAAATCGGAACCGAGGCATTCCGCCCGGACGTGCCATTGCCGCCCCGCGCCGACCGCCGCAGCACGGCTCGCACCCGCGCGCCCAGTTCCTGCGCTGTCACCGGTTTAACAATATAATCATCCGCGCCCAAATTAAGCCCTTTTACCACATCTGTCTGCTCGCTGAGTGCGGTTAAAAAAATGATGGGGATGTCGGTCATTTCTCGAAACCGCTCGCACGCCTGCCAACCGTCCATATTCGGCATCATCACATCCAGCACAACCACATCTGGGCGGATAGCGTATGCCCGCTGCAACCCGGTTATCGCATCGTTTGCAGTTTCAACTTCGAACCCCAATTTTGATAACGCCAACGATATAACTTTGCACAAGTCGACATCATCGTCAATCAGCAATACAGTTGCGCTCATAAATTCTCTTTCAACACACAATTATACGCGGTTCACATCGAACTTATTGAAACTTTTTGTGTGACTGAATTTAAGCCCCGAATCTCCACAAATTTCACGGATTTTAAATGTCATTCCGGAATTTCCCACAGGGAAATATCCGGAATCCATAGCAGAAAATGATGGCTTCCCGCTTTTGCACCTGCCGAGCATAGGCGGGAATGGCATTTAAAAAATTACCGATGGTTTCTGTAATTTTGACACACTTTTCAAAAGTTTCATTTAGTTCGTCTATAAAAATGCCTCATTGTGTAACAATAGTATATCAGATTAGGCGATAAACCCAAAATAAATTAGAATAAAATAAGGATATGATTTGAATGGCGAGGGCGTAATGACAGTATATGGCGGTATCGAAGCGGGCGGCACAAAATTTATCTGCGCTGTGGGGAACAATCCCCAAGATATACACGCAATTGAGCGCATTCCCACCACCACCCCCGCCGAAACCATCGCGCGCACCATCGAGTATTTCCGGCGCATTGCCGCCACCGAACCGCTGACTGCCGTCGGCATTGCCTCATTCGGTCCGGTTGACCCCAACCCGCGTTCTCCGACTTTCGGGTATAGCACCAGCACCCCCAGACCCGGTTGGGCGAATGTCAATCTTGCCGGAGAAATTGCCGCCGCGCTGGGGTTGCCGGTTGCATTCGACACCGATGTGAACGGTGCGGCGCTGGCGGAATCGCGCTGGGGTGCGGCACGGGGGCTCGACACTTTCATCTATCTCACCGTCGGCACGGGGTTTGGCGGCGGCGGGCTGGTAAACGGCAAACCGATGCACGGATTGCTGCATCCCGAAATGGGACACATCCGCATCCCCCACAATCGCGAAACCGACCCTTTCCCCGGCATGTGCCCGTTTCACGGCGATTGTCTGGAAGGGCTGGCGGCGGGACCCGCCATCGAACAGCGCTGGGGGCAGCGCGGCGAAACCCTGCCCGCCGACCATCCCGCGTGGGAGTTGGAAGCACATTATCTGTCGCTGGGGCTGATGAACCACATTCTGATGCTCTCGCCGCAGCGCATCATTTTGGGCGGCGGGGTGATGGCGCAATCGCAGTTGTTTCCGCTGGTGCGACAAAAAGTGGTTGCCCAACTGAACGGGTATGTGTCCGCGCCTGAAATTTTACAGCGCATTGATGAATACATCGTGCCGCCCGCACTGGGCAATTTAGCCGGTGTGCTCGGTGCAATTGCGCTGGCGCAAATGACATTCAATTGATACTGGTATTTTACCATTATATTGGTATAATAGGGAGAGAAGTTGCACGCAATCAGCAATTAACATTTTAGGTTCTGTTGACGTTTGCCGATTTTTCATCCTGAGTAGCCTGTAGGGCGTATCGAAGGGTGAAAATCGGCAGGGAAAAACACCCTTCGATACGCGGTTCACGCAGTGAACCGCTACTCAGGATGCGTTTTTCCCACTGAAAACAAAACGTCAACACGCCCTAACTCACCTTACGCAGTTTGAGATTTGACG
>JALVZI010000204.1 GCA_027022125.1 Anaerolineae bacterium
TTTGTTCGGCTTTTCCCACAACGGCGAAGAAACGCATTTCCACTCCCCCGGCGAAATCGAACTGCTGGTATCCGACAGTCACGAAGGGGGCATTATTGATGCCAAAGAGCAACAAATGCTGCGCAACGCCTTTCGTCTGCGAGAGTTGACCGCACGCCAGATTATGGTTCCCCGCACGCGGCTGGTCACGGCTTCGCAGGAACGCAGCGTGCTGTATGTGCTGAACAAAGCCCTAAACGCAGGGTTCACCCGCATTCCCATTTATCAGGATAGCATCGACCATATCATCGGGTTTGTGCACGTGAAAGATTTGTTCCGCCAGCATTTGCAGAAAAAAGAAAACCTGCTGGGGGTTATCCGCAATGTGGTTTTTGTGCCGGAAACAATGCCCGTGCTGGATGTGTGGAAAACGCTGAACAAACACCGGCAGTATATGGCAATTGTTTTTGATGAATACGGCGGCACAGCGGGACTCATCACATTTGAAGATTTGATTGAAGAGATTTTCGGCGAAGTGGAAGATGAATTCGACCAGGAACTCATCGCGCCGTACCGTTTCGATGAAGAAAGCGGGCGGGCGTATCTGCGCGGCGATTTGCTGATTTCCGATGTGAACGAATATCTGAATTTGGAATTGCCCACCGATGAAAATGACACGCTCGGCGGGTTGGTTTTCAGCACACTGGGACACCGTCCCGTCGCCGGAGAGACGGTGGAAATTGCCGGATTGCCCATTCGGGTGGAAGAGGTTTTCCCCGACCAGGGGCTGATTGAACTTTCCATCGAATTGCCGGGGGATGACGCCCCGAAAGAAATCGGTGAATGGGAGGTATCGCCCCGTGATGAATAACCTTCCCCACCGCCGATTGTTGGTACTGAGCACACCGGGTGTGCTGTTGCTGGTTGCCGCCGCCGCTGCCGGTGGCGAATTGCCGTCGCCGCAAACGCTGTGGCTGCCCACACTGATTATCGCCGCGCTGGTTTTTCTCAATGGGGTGTATGTCGCCGCCGAATTTGCCATCAACGGCGTGCGCCCCACCCAAGTGGAAGAACTATCCGAAGAAGGCAATCGCACCGCGCAACTGGTGGTGGACACACTCAATTCCACCCCGAAACAGAGTATGTATATCGCCACATCCCAACTGGGCATCACCCTGGCATCGCTGGGGCTGGGAATGTACGGCGAACCGCAAATTTCGCATTTCATCGAACCGTTTTTAGCGCGATTGCTGGGGGTTGAACCGGAAGCGGCAATCGTCAACACGGTGGGGTATATCGTGGCGCTGAGCCTGCTAACCTACCTGCACGTCGTGCTCGGCGAAATTGTGCCGAAAACCATCGTGCTGAACAACCCCGCCGCCGCCGCGCTGGTGCTGGCAAAACCGATGCGCCTGACCGAGTTTATTTTCAGCGTGCCCGTGCGCGCGCTCAACGGGCTGGGCAACGGGTTGCTGCGACTGATGAACCTGCCTCCCGGTAGCGGGCGGCTCCATTCCACCGAAGAACTGGAACAAATTGTCACCGAAAGCGCCGAAGGCGGACTGCTGAATGAAGATGAAGAAGACCTGATTCTGAATATCTTCACTTTCGGTGAAAGACAGGTTCATCAGGTGATGACCCCCCGCCCGCGCATCGAAGCGTTGGAAATCAATACCCCGCTCGATGTGCTGATAGAAACCATCACCAACAGTCAGTACAGCCGTTTTCCGGTATATGAGGAAGACCTCGACCATATCATCGGCATTCTGCATCTGAAAGATGTCATTCGCCAGCAAATGCAGAATACGCCCTTCAACCTGAAATTTCTGCTGCGCCCCGCGCCATCCGTGCCGGAACACTATCCCGCCGCCCAACTGCTGAACGCTTTTAAACGCCGCCGGTTGCATATGGCAATCGTGCTCGATGAATTCGGCGGCACGGCGGGTATCGTCACGCTGGAAGATTTGGTGGAAGAAATCATCGGTGAAGTGCGCGATGAATTCGACAAAAAAGAAGAAGACCCGCTCATCGAACTGAGTCCCGGTTCGCTGGAAGTGAGCGGGCAATATCTGCTGGAAGATTTGGAAGATTATGTTCATATCGGCACGCCCGCCGACCTGCCCGATGTGGAAACGGTGGGCGGACTGATTATCACCGCACTGGGACGCCCGCCGCAAGTTGGCGACAAACTGACACTGAACGACATCAATTTTACGGTCATTTCAATTGACGGGCTGGCGGTCGAGCGGGTGCGAATTGATTTTCATCCTCCGCAGACAGATTCGCCCGAATAACCGGAAATTTGGGCATGGTTCATTTTGATTGCAATCATCTTTAAAAATTACCGGCTATTGCCAATGTGGCGCAGGAAGTAAGAAGCAGGGAGCAAGGCTTGTATAGTGCGGTATGTCATTGCGAGTGCAGCGAAGCAATCTCCGGTTGGCAAACGCGGAGATAGCACACTGATTGCACAGATTACACGGATTTTCACTGATTCGTCATTGGTATTGATCCGCCTTAAATATTGTCAGTCGACCAAATCATCACGTTTCACTCATCACGCATCACGAAAATTGTCGGCAAAAGCGTGAAATTTGTAAAAATAATTTGATGGTCAATAAACCATACCGGAGATTCCTATGCCCATCACTCACGTTCTGTTCGATTTGGATGATACACTGCTGAAAAACAGCACCCAACAATTTTTACCGGCATATCTGCGTCTGCTGAGTCAGCATCTCAGCCGGTTTGCCCCCGCCGAAATGATTCCGATGATAGTGATGGAATGCACCGCCGAAATGCAAACCAACAACGACCCGGAAGTTACCAATTTCGAGGCATTTTACCGACCGTTTCTGGCGCAACTCGGCGTAACGTTTGACGAAATTCAACCGTGGGTGGAAAGTTTTTATCTGCAAGTGTACCCTTCGCTGAAAGAACTGGTGGAACCCGCGCCGCACGGGCGAGAAGTTGTAACCTATTTGATGGATGCGGGCTATACCGTCGCCGTGGCAACCAACCCGCTATTTCCGGAAATTGCGGTGGAACAGCGGCTCGACTGGGCGGGCGTGGGCGATTTGCCATTCGCACTGGTTACCACCATGGAAGAAATGCATTTCAGCAAACCGAATCCGCGCTATTTTGAAGAAACGCTGTCGCTGCTGGGTGTCTCGGCAGAAAACGCGCTGATGGTCGGCGATGACCCGGAGCGCGACATCCTGCCGGCGCAATCGGTGGGGCTGCACACGTGGCACATCACCGAAAATGCGAGCGAGGCGGAATCGCCGTTGCACGGCACGCTCACCGACTTTTATCAGTGGGTGAAAGCGGGTAAATTGGCGGCACTTTAAAGGTAATAACCAAGGTTACACTGTATGGGTGTTGACAAATATTCACCGAGTTCAGCGCTCATCTATGTCTATGAACTTGTTGAAACTTTTTGTGTGACTGAACTGATGTTACGCAGTCGAAAATTTGACAAAACAAACATTACGATGTACCGGCAACAAC
>JALVZI010000205.1:0-1303 GCA_027022125.1 Anaerolineae bacterium
CGGCAGCATTCAGCGGTCAGCAAACAGCCATCAGCGGTCAGCCAATGACACCGGTTGCCGACGGCTATCTGCCATTCAGACGAATCGTTCCACACGATTGTTCCGTTTTTCAGGGGGAAATTATACTTGCCAATGGGTGAATGAGCGAATGGGCGAATCTTTTTCTATCCCGCTACCGCAAATACGACGCCCCGTTCACATCTACCACGCCGCCGGTCAGCCACTCCGAGCCGTCTGCCGCCAGAAATAGCACCGTGTGCGCCACTTCTTCCGGTTTGGCGACGCGATGGTGCGGGCTTTGCCGCCGAATCTGCTCACCGCGCTGGCCTTTCAGCGCGTCCCGCGCCATATCCGTCTGCACAAATCCGGGTGCAACCGCCGTGACGAAGATATTGTGTGCGCCCAAATGCACCGCCAGCGATTGGCTCATCGCGTGCAGCGCGGCTTTGCTCGCGCCGTATGCGGGCGCGTCCGGTTCGCCGCGGTATGCCCCCCGCGACCCCACATTGATGATTTTGCCGCCGCCGTGAGCAATCATATGGCGGGCGGCGCAGTATGCGGCATTCGCCGCGCCGAGCAGATTGGTTTGAATGGTGCGGTTCCACTTTTCCTGCCACGTTTGATAGTCCACGCTATCGAGCGGGTGGCTTTCAAAAATACCGGCATTGTTCACCAGAATATCAAGCCTGCCGAAATGCGCGATGGCGGCATTTACCATCGTTTCGATGGCGGCGGGGTCGGTGAGGTCTGCCTGCACCAGCAGATGCCCGTTGCCGGGCAGTGCAGCGAGCGTTTCTTCTGCCATCGCGCGGTTGTGCCCGTAATGCACGGCGACTTTCGCACCCGCCGCCGCGAATTTCTGTGCAATCACCCGCCCGATACCCCGTGACGCGCCGGTAATCAGCGCCGTTTTTCCATTGAGATTCATTATTTCCTCCGGGGAAATTCGATGAAATGGATCAGCCAAATAATCCATTATAACCCGTATCTATTCAGGGGGACGGGAAAAACGCCCTTCGATACGCGGTTCGCCCCGCGAACCGCTACTCAGGATGCGTTTTTCCCTGCCGATTTCATCCTGAGTAGCCCGTAGGGCGTATCGAAGGGTGAAATCGGCAAAATACCACTGTACCCTGTGTAGTTGTTATAACCCTTCTGCTTTCAGGATATTCAAAATTGAGAAATAACCGCGCCCGTATCTTTGAGTCAACTCGTTGATGGCGCTTTTTTTCGATTTTCCGCCGGATTTCAGCGCCCGATATTCGGCGATGAGTTGCGTTCGTTCCGCCGGTTGCCACGGTTT
>JALVZI010000205.1:1313-3483 GCA_027022125.1 Anaerolineae bacterium
GTGTCAACTGTTTGGGCTGTTTGATGGCGGGCAATAGCCAACCGGGCTTGAGCCGCAGTGTTTCTGCCAAATTGTGCTCGAAGGCGTTGGCGTTGATTTCAAAGCCACACGCGGCGCGGTTCAATCCGATGGCAACTTTGGCGGTGCTGAAACTCCCCAAAAAGAAATCGCACACCAAATCGCCTTCGTTGCTGCTGTACTGTATCATTTTCGATAGCAATTTGATGGGCAATTCGTTTTTATTTTTGGTTTTGCCGGGTTTATATTCCCGATTGATGACCCACACATCTTCCCGGTCTTGATAGTTCAGCGAATGTCCGGCGGCATCCCGCTCGCCATCCGAATAGCGGCAAAAAGTGTTGAAAGTCGGTTTTTTGCCGGGTTTTACATAATACAGAATGTGGTAATGGGATGAGACGTATTTATTTTTGGTGTACACCCCGAAATTGTATTTCCAGATGATATGATTAATTTCGGTGAGGGTGGTTTGGCGCAGTGCATTGAGAATGTGGATTAAATTGGTGTATCCGGAAACGATATACAGACTGCCGCCGGGCTTTAAAACCCGTTCCGCCTGTTTTATCCACGCCACAGAAAATTGGGGATAATCTTTTTGGGGGATTTCGATGTATCCGTCAATGACGAAATTTTCATCGCGGTTGTAATGTTTGTGCAGGCTGTCGCCATTGATGCCGTAGGGCGGGTCGGTGATGATGAGGTCAACGGTGTTGTCGGGAATATGTTCTTTTGCGCCGGTGATGCAATCGGTATTGAAAAATTGGTTTTTCAATGCCATTATCCGTTAACCATCCTGTGAATCGGAAAAAATGGAGATTGGAAACGTACCGGCTGTCTCCAATCTCCATTCAACCAATTTCCGAATTTAATCGCGTTTGAATTTGCTGTAATCGGGTTCGGCGTACCGACCGCGCCCGAAGCCGTCAATATCCACCAGCGCCTGCACTTTCAGCGGCAAGCCGAACAGTTTGATGAAGCCTTCGGCGTCTTTTTGGTTGTAAACGTCTTCTTCGCCGAATGTGGCGTAATCTTCGCGGTAGAGGCTGTATGGCGATTGCCGCCCGACGGTGATGATGTTGCCTTTGTACAGTTTTAGCCGCACGGTGCCGGTGTTGTTTTCCTGCGTTTTGTCCATAAAAGCGTCCATTGCTTCGCGCAGGGGGGTGAACCACTGCCCGTTATACACGATGTCGGCGTATTTCAGCGCGAGAATCTGTTTGTAGTGCAGGGTATCCCGGTCGAGCGTCAGTTCTTCCAGCGCCTGATGTGCCGCCATTAAAATGGACACGCCCGGTGTTTCGTAAACGCCGTGGCTTTTCATACCGACCAGCCGATTTTCAACCAAATCGGTGCGCCCGATGCCGTGTTTGCTGCCCAAATCGTTGAGGGTGTACATAATGCTGATGGGACCCATCGCCGTACCGTTGATTTTTTTGGGAATGCCTGCCACAAATTCAATTTCGACATATTCCGGCTCATCGGGGGCTTTTTCCGGCGAGTTGGTGAGCATATACATACTTTCTTCCGGTTCGAGCCACGGATTTTCCAGAATGCCCCCTTCGTGGCTGATGTGCATCAGGTTGCGGTCGCGGCTGTAAATGGATTTTTCGGTGGCGGTGACGGGTACATTATATTCGGCGGCGTATGCCAGTGCGTCTTCACGGCTGCGGATTTCCCATTCGCGCCAGGGGGCAATCACCTGCAATTTGGGGTTGAGCGCCATATAGGTTAACTCGAACCGAACTTGGTCGTTCCCTTTGCCGGTTGCGCCGTGCGAAACGGCATCGGCGTTTTCCAACTCGGCAACTTTTACCTGCAATTTGGCGATGAGCGGTCGGGCAACGCTGGTTCCCATCAGATATTTCCGCTCGTAAATTGCGCCGGAGCGGATGAGCGGGAAGATGTAATCGGTGATGAATTCTTCGCGCACATCTTCGATGTACACTTTGCTGGCGCCGGATGCCAGTGCTTTTTCTTCCAATCCGTCCAGTTCATCTTCCTGCCCGAGATTGGCGCACACGCACACAACTTCGCAGCCGTAGTTGTTTTTCAGCCACGGCACGATGACGCTGGTATCCAGCCCGCCGCTGTATGCCAGCACAACTTTTTTTGCTTTTTGTTTTTTGGGCATTGTTCCTCCTGAGTGAAACAC
>JALVZI010000206.1 GCA_027022125.1 Anaerolineae bacterium
ATGACATTTAAAATCCGTGAAATTTGTGAAAATTCGTGGCTGAAATTCAGTTACACAAAAAGTTTCAACAAGTTCATAAAATAACATCGGTTTGGGATAATGTTTTCAGTTCACAGATGAACACGGATAGCCTCGAACAATCGTAGGGGCAGCCCTTGTGGCTGCCCTGTTGCGGGCGACCATAAAGGTCGCCCCTACGTTTTTCCCGCCTCCCCGAATAGATTCCGTGTCTATCTGTGGACTATTTTATTGAACAGAAAATAGAGCGGGCGGTCATACACAAAATCGAAGGCGCCGATGCTGTATGCCAAATTGCCGCCGAAACCGCGTTTGAAACGGTACACGCCCCACAGCCCGTCGCGGCGATGCGGGAATTCGGCTTCCAGCGTTTCGGCGGGAGCATTCGGCACGCCCCACAAATCGTAGGTGTGGCAACCGTGCACTTTCGCCCAGCGCATCGCCTCCCATTGCAGCAAGTAGGCGGGCATTTTGTTGCGGTGCGCGTCGCCGGATGCGCCGTAAAGGTAATATGCCACCCCGTCCCACGCGAAAACCATCAGCGCAGCAAGTGGTTCGCCGTCAAATTCGGCGATGAGCAGTGCGCGCGTGTCGGGGGGAAATTGGCGGTACACCGCGCGGTAATATGCCGGCGGATGCACGCCGAAACCATCGCGGGCGGCGGTAATCTCATTCAGGCGGAAGAAAATCGGCAGGTCGGCGGCAGTGCCTTCGCGCACCGAAACGCCTTTTCGCCCCGCCAGCCGAATGTTGTATCGCGTTTTCGATTTCATCCGCGCCAAAATTTCGTCTTCCGATGGTGAAATGTCCACCAGAATGGTTGCCGCCGGTTGGATGTTTCGCGCCGGACGGAAGTCGTTTTCGGCGAGCAGCGCAGTTATCTGCGGCGATGGCGGCACATCCGGCTCGATTTTCAAAAAGAAGACGCCGGGTCGCCGCGCCACTTGCACCAATTTTTGCAATCCCTGTTTAGCAATGGTAGTATTTTGCCAGTTTAGATGGGGACCTTTTGGCACGTATGCAATTTTCAGCCCCAACGGCAGTCTGCGAAACAGGATTTGGGCGGGGGCGGCGGCATTCGGCAGCGAAACGGATTCGCCGTGCCAGCCGAATTGCGATTTAAATGCAGTCCAGTGCGGAGATTGAAGTATGTGCATTGCCCCATTATACACATTCTGCGAACATCGTTAAATTTTGGCGTGATGCGTATTGCGTGAGCGTAATTTACGCATCCTGAATAAATGCAATCGCGTGCCGCGTGAAAATCGTCACAGAGGGAACGAGTATTTTTCATGTGGTCTGAAATATGCTAAAATTGAGCCGTTATGCAGTCAGTTCCGCCACGATGGAACCTGTCGCTGTCATACCATAATACAAATCATCACAATTTTTATATAGACGACTGAATCAAAGGAGAGGCGTATGCAGAATCCGTATATTTTTGTGGGTATTCTTGTGTTAGCCGCTTTGCTGCTGCCGGTGGTGGGGCTGGGTGTGGCGTGGTTGTTGCGTCCGCACAAGCCCAATCCTTTCAAACAGAGCACCTACGAATGCGGCATTGAACCCATCGGCGATGCTTGGGTGCAGTTTAAAGTATCGTATTACATTTATGCGCTCATTTTCGTGGTTTTCGATGTGGAATCGGTTTTTCTGTTTCCGTGGGCGGTGGCATACAACTTCCTGCCGCTGTACGCCCTGCTGGAAGTCGTCATTTTTGTGGCGATTCTATTTTTTGCACTGGTGTACGCTTGGCGCAAAGGCGCATTAAAATGGATTTAAGACCGGTTTAGTTCTACTGCCGGTTTTTACTTTGCTTGTGGCGCTTCGTTTGAGAAAAGGTTAATTTTTCACCACAGAGGCACAGAGACGCGGAGAATTTAAAGTTTTTGAGTTTCGGTTCAAATGATTTCGCTGAAGAATCTAAAATTCTCACGCCAAGACGCAAAGACGCCAATTAAATTTTTATCGAAAATTCCGGATACCGATGATACCGCCGTATAACCGGTTCTCAAACCTGATTTTCTCTGTGCCTCTGCGTCTCTGTGGTTCAATTTTACACCTTGTTTCAGTAGACTCTTGTGGCAATATTATGGAGACACTCGCTTATGGAACAACTAATTAACTGGTTTGCCAACATTCTGGAAAACACCGCGTGGTGGGGATTGCCCGCCCAACCGTCTGCCGCTATCATCATCTGGTCTGTGTACGGCTTCATTCTGGCACTGGTTATCGCCCCGCTGGCGATGATTGTGCTGACGTGGCTGGAGCGGAAAATCATCGCCCGCATTCAAGACCGAATCGGACCCAACCGCGCCGGTCCGTTCGGGCTGTTGCAGGCGGTGGCAGACGCCATCAAAATGCTCACCAAAGAAGACATCACCCCCACCGGCGCCGACCGGATTCCGTTTAACATTGGTCCCGGGTTGGCGGCAGTTGCAGCAATTTTAATTTACGCCGTCATCCCCGTTGCACCGGGTATCATCGGCACCGATTTGAACATCGGCGTTTTTTATATCGTCGCGGTCGGGTCGTTTGGCGTGCTCGGTATTTTGATGGCGGGTTGGAGCAGCAACAACAAATATGCGCTGCTCGGCGCGTTTCGGGCGGTGTCGCAGTTGGTTTCGTATGAAATACCGATGGTGCTGTCGCTGATTACCATCGCGGTGGTTGCCGGTTCGATGTCCACCGTTACCATTGTTGACAAACAATCGTGGTCAAATGGCGGCTGGTATCTGGTGGCAATGCCCGTCACCTTCCTGATTTTCTTCCTGTCCAGCGTCGCCGAAGTGGGGCGCTCGCCGTTTGACCTGCTGGAAGCCGACAGCGAAATTGTTGCCGGGTTCCACGTGGAATACAGCGGGCTGAAATTTGGGCTGTTTATGATTGCCGAATATGTGCACGCGCTGGCAGTTGCCGCGCTGACCGCGACCCTGTTTCTGGGCGGCTGGCACGGACCGTTTGTTGAGCAACTGATGGCGGCATCGCCGGTGGCGGGCGCAATTTTAGGACACATTTATTTTCTGCTCAAAGTCGGCATCATCGTTTTCGTTCTGATGTGGTTCCGCGGCACACTGCCCCGCTTCCGCATTGACCAGTTGCTTGACTTCGGCTGGAAATTTATGACCCCCGTCGCCCTGCTGAACCTGCTGGTCACGGCATTTGTGGTCAAATTGTTCCAACCGGCAGTTACCGGGATGGGGTACAACATTCCCGCGGGACCGCTGGCGAGTTTCGGCGGGGTGGGGCAAACCATCGCCCTGCTGATTGCCAGTGTGTTGGTGGCATTCATCGCCTCGTTGGGGGTGCAGGCATTGGCGCGACGCAGTCGGGCACGGGCGCTCCGCGCGGTTGCCGGTGTAGAAAATTAGTCGTAACTGTTTAGGGTACGGTTGTATGTTGAACAGACTATTTGTTTGACCGGTTTTCACCCTCCCCCTGCCCCCTCCCTCAAAGGGAG
>JALVZI010000207.1 GCA_027022125.1 Anaerolineae bacterium
GTCAATTTTGGCAAAGAAGCGCTGATGCCACTGATTTCGACCCCGTCATCGGGCGTTTCATCTCGCCGGATACGGTCGTTCCGGATTACGCCAACCCGCAGGACTTGAATCGGTATGCGTATGTGCGGGGCAATCCGGTTAGGTTCACGGATCCGAGTGGGCACGCGCTGGAGTGTGGCATTGCTGGCAGTGATTGTAGATTGTTGTCGGAGCATCAATCTTATGGTGGTGAAGCAGCGATATTAATTGCGAAACCATCTGATGTGGTAGGTTTCGATTTAAAATACAATTATGGCGTAGATACCAAAGAAAGTGAAAATTGGAGCAAGGTTGCATACTCGGCTGATATTATCGATTTTGGATTTACAACACCTTTTGCTATAGCCGGGCTTGTTGCTATTCCTCTTACTGATGGATTTTCTGCTCCTCTTGTAGAAGCCACCGGATTTCTAAATAATCTCATAACTACTCCGGTAGGAACATATGGACTTTACGCTACCTATCAAGCAGACCGTTTATCAAGTCGTACATCAATTAGAAAGCAAGAAGGTGTTCTTGCGGTTAGTATTGGTATAGATACTATAATTAACCTAACCACCTGGATATTAGGGGATGCAAATCAGGAAATTTACACCTCATCTGTTCCTGACACAGTTCAATTATTATGGGACTCAGCACGCAAGGCAGAGAAAAATATGCCAGATAGTTTCGTTATTTCGTTCCATTACGGCAAAATCCTTCACGATTAAACTCTTGATTAGGAGATGACAGTATGAGTTTGGGAAAATTATTTCTGGCTGGCATCATTATAACTCTTGCTTTTTTCTTTATTTTTCTTTTTAGCCCCGGTGAAACAGCTGATACAGGTACAATTGAAACAATTTTTATGAGTTTGATATGTGCTATTCCTGTTGGCGTTGGGTTTAGCGTTTCTCTTTATATTCAAATCAAGCGTGGTCAAAAACGTTGGGAAACCAAACTGTCAAAAGCGGAAATTCCAGATTGGTTAAAGAAGTATTATAAATGGTTATATGGAATAGAAGGTACCGAAGAATAAAAATACTACTTCCACAGCGACCACCTCGGCAGCGCAACCTTAACAACCAACGGCAACGGCACAGTGTATCAGGTGCGGTATAACCCCTACGGTAGTGAGCGTTGGAACGATGGCAACACCGCCCCCACCGACTACAACTTCACCGCCCAGCGCCTCGACGGCTTTGGCTTGCTTGATTACAACGCCCGCTATTACGATGCCACACTGGGGCGCTTCATCTCGCCGGACAGCATGGTTCCCGATTACGGAAATCCGCAGGATTTGAATCGGTATTCGTATGTGCGCGGCAATCCGCTGCGCTCACCCCCTTTTGTAAAATATCGGACAGATACGCAAAATCATTGCATATTTATCCGTTTTTTGTTTCGAGATGAACGGTTTCAATTGAGGAAAAAGGAGCATCCAATGACCGTGCGAAAAATGGTTCTGCCGGTGATAATCTGGCTGGCGATGGCTGTGCCGCTGCGTGCACAGTCGCCGCAAATCGGCGGCTGCCCGGTCTTCCCCGCCGATAATATCTGGAACACCCCCATTGACCAACTGCCCGTGGACGCCAACTCGGCGGCATATATCGCTTCCATCGGTGCGGACAATTTCCTACACCCCGATTTTGGCACGGAATGGCAGGGCGAACCCATTGGCATTCCGTATGTGGTGGTTTCCGGCGTGCCGTCGGTGAGCGTCACCTTCGATTATGCCGACGAGAGCGACCCCGGTCCCTATCCCATCCCCGCCGATGCCCCCATCGAAGGGGGCGCCGACAGCGACGGCGACCGGCACGTGCTGGTTGTCAATCAAGATACCTGCAAATTGTATGAACTGTATTACGCCTTCCCGCAGGCAGACGGCAGTTGGCACGCCGGGTCGGGCGCGGTGTTCGATTTGACCGGTAATGCGCTGCGCCCGGACGGCTGGACATCGGCGGATGCGGCAGGGCTGCCAATTTTGCCCGGTCTGGTACGCTATGATGAAGTGCAGGCGGGCGAAATTGCCCACGCCATCCGTTTCACGGCGGCGCACACCCGCGGCGCGCACGTCTGGCACGCTCGCCACGATGCTTCCGCGCTGACCGGCAGCCAATATCCCCCGATGGGACAGCGGTTTCGGCTGAAAGCGGATTACGATATTTCCGGTTTTTCGGCGGAGGTGCAGGTTATCCTGCGAGCGATGAAAAAGTACGGCATTATTTTGGCGGATAACGGCGCGGACTGGTTTATCTCCGGCGCGCACGATATGCGCTGGAACGATGAAACGCTGGGCGAATTGAAAAGCGTGCCCGGCTCGGCGTTTGAGGCGGTGGACGTGTCGTCGCTGATGGTGGACAGTGACTCGGCGGCGGTGAACGGTTTTTCGCTGCAGGTGGAACCGGCGGCGCGCGCCATCGCGGCGGGGGGACACACGACATTCAGTGTGCGGGCGACGGGGACATTCAGCGGCAGTGTGTCGCTCACTGTTTCCGCTGCGCCGGGGATTTCCAGCGCCCTGCAACCGACCGGCGGCACGCTGCCGCTCACGGCGACGCTGGCGCTGACGGACTCGCACAGCGGCGTGCTGCAACCGGGATTGGTGCATACGTTCATCATCACCGCCGCCGGGGGCGGTTTCACCCGCACCGCCACCGCGCGGCTGTGGGTCGGCGGTTGGCGGGTCTATCTACCGCTGATATTGAAATGAAACTGTGCTGTCTGAAAGCGGCTTAACCGTCCAGCAACGTGTTCAGTTTCAGCAGCACTTCCTGCAGGGATTCTTCCGGTAAACGGCAAATAAACGCTGCATTCCGGCGCCGCCAATCCAGACTTTTCACCTGATCCGCCAAAATAACACCCGTAACTTCGACACCGGCGGGGATTGCGACCTCAAACGGATAGCCTTTCACCCGGCTGGTAATCGGACAGAGGATTGCCAGCCCGGCTTTTTCGTTATATGCCGCCGGAGATAAAACGAGCGCGGGACGGCGACCCGCCTGCTCATGTCCCAATTGCGGGTTGAAGCTGACCCACACCACATCGCCCCGTGCCGGCACATAGGCATCTACCATAATTCCTCTCCGACAACTGCACCGGTATCGGCTTCCGCGTGGCGATTTTCAGGGGTAATTTGAGCGACCAACTCATCAAGCGCATATTGTTTGGGTTTGGCTTCGAGTATCAGTTTTCCGTTTTCTATGGTCATGGTGACCGGAACACCTTGCGCCAGCGCCAACGAATCGGCGAATGCTTTTGGAATACGTAACGCCAGGCTATTGCCCCATTTTTGAATAGTCGTTTGCATAAATTACCTCCGTATCTGTATATACATTGTATCAATATCGAGGGCAGTCGTCAAATATTTACCCGGTTCACATTGGACCCGGTAACCGTTTCCGGGTATTTTACGAAATTGACGTTGAAAGCCGGATAGTTTACATTTTGGCAAT
>JALVZI010000208.1 GCA_027022125.1 Anaerolineae bacterium
GTGCTCGATATTCGCAGCGATGAGCCGGATGCGTTCGATGCCGCCCGGTTGACCATTTTTGCGACGATTGCCGCGCAGATTGTGGTGGCATCGCAAAATATCCGGCTGCTGCGCAGCAGTGAAGACCAGTCGCGGCGATTGATTCTGCTCAACGAAATGGGGACGGCACTGAATATGACCGTCACGCTCGACCAGGCGATGAGCATCGCCGCGCGGTTTATCGGGCGCATCGTCCATTCGGCGCGCGCCGGTATCGCACTGCTGCCACCGAAACAGACCGCGTGGGTGGATATGTACACTTTCGCCGGCGATACGGGCAAACTGGAATCTCGCACACGGCTGCCACTGGTCGGCACCATGCTGGAATCCACCATCAACCAGAGGACGCTGGTTGGTATTCCGTATCTGAGCAACAGCAAATATGTTGACTGCCGTCAATTGGCAGCGGAAGGTTTCCAGTCAACAATGGCTGCCCCGCTGATACTCGGTCAGCAGGTTATCGGCGTGCTGATGGTGAGCAGTAAAACCGTCAATGCGTATGACATCCGCGATGAAGAAATGCTGCTGCACATCGCCTCGTTTTTGGCTTCTACCATCCACAACCGCCGTCTGTTCAACCAGATTCAATCGGCGTTCACCGAGGCGGAAATTCTGTATGAAACCAGCGCCGACATCAACACGGCGCAGTCGTATGATGAAATTTTAGAGGCAATTTACCGCTATACCCGTTTGGGCGAAGACCCGATTGATGTCGGATTGTATTTTTTCGACCAGCCCAAAACCGCCCAACAAAAACCCAATTGGGTGCTGAACCTGTCTGCCATCACCGAACCGGTGGACGTGCATATTCAGTCTCGGTTGCCGTACAAAATTTTCGCACCGCTGGTGAATGCGCTGGATACCGAGCATCCGCTGGTGATAGATGATGTTTCGCGGAATAAACGGCTGCATCAAATGTTGCGCGGGTTTTTCGGCGGGCAATTGGGCGCGAAAACGCTGCTGGTTGTGCCGCTGGTGGTGGGTCGGCAGGTGGTGGGGTTCATCACCGGCAGTTATCTGCAACCGTTAACCCTGTCAGATGTGGAGGAGCGGCGATTGATGTCGCTGGCGGGACAAGCCGCCGTTGCCACCCAAAACTTGCACACGCTGTACCTTTCCGAACAGCAGGCGCGAGAATTGGCATCGGTGAATAAAGTGCTGCGCGAAGTCTCTCGGCAGTTGGATATGGAGCAGGTGCTGGAAACGGTCTATCAGGAAGTGCGCCAGATCGTGCCGGTAGAAGCCTTTTTTGTGGCGCTATACAACTACGAAGATAACGTGCTCACCTATCCACTGGTGTATGATAACAACAAACCGGCAAAATTACCACCCATCACAACAACGGAAGATTCCAGAATCCACCGGGTAATTGATAGCGGCGAGCCGCTGTTGGTTAACCGCTCCCCCGATGAAGTGGCGGATATTTCGCTGAAACGGATGCAAAACAAAGCAGCGAAAAGTGACCCTGCCGCCACACTGCTATTTGTACCGTTGCTGCTCGGCGACCGGATTATTGGCGTGATGTCGGTGCAGAGTTATCAGTATAACGCCTACACCGAGCGTGATGTGTCGCTGATGAGCAGTATGGCAAACCATTTGGCGGTTGCCATCCAAAACGCCCGCTTGTACCGTCAGGCGCAGGCACGCGCCCGCCGAGAAACAATTCTGCGCGAAGTGACCACTCAGATTCGCCGTGCCACCGATGTTGACTCGGTGATGCGCATTTCGGCAGAGCAGGTGAGCCGCGCGCTGGGGCGGCGTGCGTTTGTGCGATTGCGCGATGAGCGTCCCCATACCAATGGTGGCGTTTAAAGGACTGTGGCTATGAAAGACGACCACAATTTGTATCAATTTCTATTTGAAACTGCCAGCGAAGGCATGGTTTTGCTGCGTGAAGGGCAGTGTGTGCACGTTAACGCCAGCGCGCTGCAGTTGCTGTCGGTAGAAAAAGATGCGTGTTTGGGCAAACTGTTCACCGATTTTATGCCCGTGTACCAACCGGATGGGCGCGAATCGGCGGCGGTCTTTCTCGAACGGGAAACGGAAGCGCTGGCGGGGCATCCGCAGGAGTTTGAATTTGTGCTGCATTCCGCCGACGGGGTGGCGGTGGACGTGCGTTTGAACCTACAATCGGTGAAGATGGACGGCACGGAATTTTTGCGAATTTCGATGCAAAATATTCGCCGGGAACATTTGCAGGCAGAAGCGTTAGCCACCGCCGAAACCGAATGGCAGGAGCGACGGCGTCGACAGGTGCAACTGGTCACGCAGGTCAATCAGGCAATTGCCACCGCCGGCAGTTTGGATGAACTGTATCGGCGGGTGGTCACGCAGATAAAAGAGCATTTCCACTATTACCATGTTCAATTGCTGCGCTACGATGCCGGATTGAATGCCGCCGTGCTGGTTGCCGGATACGGCGACATCGGCGCGCAGATGATGGCGCAGGAACACCAGATGCGGATCGGCGAAGGGCTCATCGGGCTGGCGGCAGAACGTGGCGAATCTGTGCTGCGCTCTGATGTGACCGATGACCCATATTGGCGGTCGAACCCGTTGCTGCCAGATACTGCCGGAGAATTGGTCGTGCCCATCAAACTCGGCGATACTGTGCTGGCATTGCTGGATGTGCAGAGCGACATTCCCGGCTTGCTGGACATTGATGACCAAATTATTTTGGAAGAGGTTTGTGGTCAAATTGCCATTGCAATGGAAAGCACCATTCTGCGGCAGGAAATGGAAACCCGCCTGCGAGAATTGAGTACATTGCAACAATTGACTACCCTTGACGGCTGGCGCGATTTTTCCGCACGCGCAGACCAATCTGTCGCCGGTTACCGATTCCAGCAGGGTGCGTTGGAACCGCTGCCCCCCGATGGCGATACCCCGCCGGATACCGGCGCTGTCACCATTCCGATGGACATTCACGGCGCACGCATCGGGCAGGTGGGCGTTTTCGATGACCCCGACCACCCACTCACCCCCGAAGAAAAATCGCTGCTGGTAGATATTACCACCCAAATCACCGAAGCGCTGGAGCGCGCCCGACTGTTCGAGCAAACGCGGCGGCAGGCGGCAGAACTGCGGGCATCGCTGTTTGAAACCGAAACTCTGTACCGCGCCAGCCGCGCCATCGGTTCGGCTGCCGATACGGAAGATATTGTTTTGGGCGCGGCGCAGATTGCCGTTTCGCTGCAAATGGCACAGTGCGACATCACCCTGTTTACCGCCACCGACGACAGCGGCACACCCACTCACGGCGATATTTACACCGTTCGGGTGGAAAAAGACGAACTGGTATTGCAGCCGGTTATGGTCGGCATTCCGCTGTGGGATACCGAAACTGCCCGCCAAACGGTAGAAAATCCGCAAACCATCGTGCTATATCGGGATGTGGAAAATGAAGACGAAATGATGCCCGTTGCCGCGCGGGGGTATCTGCGCGGGTTGAACCTGCGCGGCGGCGTGCTGCTCGGGTTGCAAGCGCGCGGCAAACCGCTGGGTATGCTCAGTTATTTCAGCCGCGAACCGTTGGTTGGGCTGGTGGAAAACCATGTCCGGCAAATGCGCACCATCGCCGACCAAGTGGTCATCAGTTTAGAAAACCAGCGACTGCTGGTTGATGCGCAAGCCCGCGCCACCCGCGAACAGTTAAGCCGTGAAATTGGGGCGAAACTGACCAGCAGTGTGGATGTCAACATTATTTTGAAAACCGCCGCCCGCGAATTGTCGCAGGCGCTGAAAACCACCCACGGGCTGGTGCGGCTCGGTGTGCCGCCGGAAACTGCCGGTGACGAAACGCTTGACCTGCGGTTGCCCGAAACGTGGCAAACGCTCATCGGCTCGGCTGAACCGCAACTGTACCGTCGTGCGGGAAATATGTTTGCCACCCCCGGCGATATTTGGCGGCAGGAAATGCGACGGGCGATGGCACGTCGTGCACCGTCAATGGTGGAAGGTGGCGCATCTGCGCGGGTGAAATCGGCGCTGGCAGTTCCCATTGTGCTGCGCGGACAGTTGCTCGGTGCGGTGGGAGTGTATGATGAAGCCGAAGCACACCACTGGACGGAAGATGACGTTGCATTGATGTTGAATGTGGCGAGGCAAACTGCGCTGGCGCTAGATAATGCCCGCCTGTTTGCCGAGGCACAGCAGGCGTTGAGCACACTGGCAGAGCAAGCGCGTCGCCCGGCATTACTCAATGAAATGTATCAGGTTCTCAGCCGCATCGATTCCGAATCGCGGGTGCTCGAAGTTTCGGTAGAGCGCACCAAAGATATTTTGCGCGCCGAACTGGTTCAAATCTATCTGCTGAACCGAACCACTAATCGGCTTGAATTGGTGGCATACGCCACCGATACCGTCACCGATTTTGAGGCAGCAATAGAAACCGAAAACACTCTGCTGGGGTCGGTGGTTATCCAAAATAGGCGACACACCGGCGACGGCACAGGAGTGTATGTAACGATCATCTCGCACACCGAAAACAGTTCGTGGGCAGATGTGCAGCGCTGCCGGCAGCGGCAAGACATCAACTCGATGATGATTGCGCCGCTAATGGTGGGTGGGCAAGTTGTTGGGGCGTTGAGTGTTGGCGCAAAAGAAGCCGGTGCATACACCGCCGATGACAAAACCTTTTTTATTCAAGTGGCATCGCTATTGTCGGCAACCATCGAAAACCGGCGGCTATTCAAACAGACGCAACAGGCGTTGGCAAATACCGAGCGGCTGTACGATGTGAGCCAAAGTTTGAACGCCGCCAATAATTTGCAGGATGTGCTTGCGGTGGTATTGGGCGCATTTCCCATTGCCGACATTAACCGCGCCTTGCTGCTAACTTTAAAACGCGATTTACTCACTCGCACCGAAACACTAACGGTCATAGCCAACTGGCACAGCGGCAGTGGCGCACTGCCCGCCAAAGTGGGTAAACGGTTTGTACAGCCGCTGGATGATTCGCTGGCGACACTGGTTAGCACAGAACCGCGTTTTGTGGCAGATGCCCGCACCGACAATACCCTCGATGCGCCGACTGCAGCGTGGTTGAGAACACACAAAACCCGCGCGCTGGCAGTATTTCCGCTGGAAGTGGGTCAGCGATATGTGGGCGCGCTGGTATTGCAGGGCGAAATGCCGCACTCATTTCGGGCGGATGAAATTCAGCCGTACAACTCCATCATTTCGCAAGTGGCAACCACTGTAGAAAACCAGCAATTGCTGGCAGAAACTCGCGCCGCGTTGGCAGAAGTGGAAGCCACCCAGCGCCGTTACACCCTGCAATCGTGGGAAACCTACCACCAAACCCATCCGCGGTCGGCATACCAAAAAGTAGCCGACCCGGATATGGACGTGCCACCCGTGCCAGAACGCGACATCGCGCTTGCCGTGACCGAAAAATCGCCGGTAGTGCGGGCTGCGCCCACAAAAGATACCCCCACCGCCGAAGTGATTCTACCATTGCTGTGGCGCGGCGAAGTGACCGGCGTGCTTGGTATACAAGCGGAACCGGGGACATACCGTAATTGGCAGCCAGAAGAAATCGCACTATTGCGCGCCATCGCCAAAGAATTTGCGCAGGTGGCAGATTCGTTGCGATTGCTAGATGAAACTCAGCGACGCGCCGCCCGCGAAGCACGCATCAATGCCATCAACGAAAAAATACAGTCGGCGCAATCCATCGAAGAGGCATTGCGCATTGCCGTAAAAGAAGTTGGACACAGTTTGCAAGCGCCGCAAACCAGCGTGCAATTGTCGGTGAAGGCGGAGGATTGAAATGACCCAAACCGTTTGGTTAATTTTGGTGGCTGTTACCGCATTCGCTGTGGGTACATATATTGATGTGCTATTGTTTCGGCGGGCATCGCTGCGAGTAAAACTGATTTTAACGTTTGTGCCGGTGCTGTTGCTGGCGGTTGCCGTGCTCGGTATTTTTACCGACCGCGGTGTGCGTGCCGCACTGACCGATTCGGCGAACCAGTCGTTGCATGCCGCTGCTGCAAACACCGCCAATCAATTTGATGATCTCTTTATCAGGCAGATTAGCGCAATGCGCACCGAAGCCAAACTGCCAGACTTTGTTAACGTGCTTGACCCTAACTCATTACTTCCTACTTTTGGTAACCAATTGAACATTTTGCGCAGTTTGCGCCAAAAAGATCCGGCACATATTTTGGCGTATGGCTTACTCAATAAATCTGGTTTAAATATATCAGATGCCAATAATGCATATACCGGGCTAGATGAATCGAACACCGACTATTTTCGTGTGCCACTGGTTACTCGTCAATCGTATATTTCGCCGTTATATTTTGAAAATTCAGACACCCCCCCCGTATTTTATATCAGCGTTCCGGTTTTTGGGGTTAAAGGCGATATTGTGGGGGTTTTGCGTGTAAAATATACTGCTCGAGTTTTATCTGAAATGGCGTTGAACTCAGCCGGAAAAGCCGGTGTTGGGTCGTTTGCCGTTGTATTTGATGAAAACTATATGCATGTTGCTCACGGAGATGCCGGTGCAGCGCCAAAAGCAAACTACAAATTGTTGGTGCCGCCTTCTGATATGAATTGGTTGCAAATTCAACAATCTAAAAAATTACTGCCCCCCGGCAGCCCCGAGAGTATTTCGTTAGATTTGACGGACTTATGGCAAAAACTGCGAAATTATGAAAAACAACCAATTTTTACCACACAAGACGTTGCCACCGGTGATAAAGTTGACCAGGTTGCGGTGGTGCAAATGCGAGAACGTCCATGGTTGGTAGCGTTTTTCCAGCCGCGTGAAATTTTTTTGGCGCCCATTACCGGACAACGACGGCGGGCATTAGTACTTACTTTGTTAGTGGGGGTGGCAGCGCTGATTGCATCAGTGTGGTTGGGGCAACTGCTCACCAAACCGATTGAGCGATTGACAAATGTGGCACAGCAGGTTGCCGAAGGGCGGCTGGATGTGCTCGCGCCGGTGGAAGGGCAAGACGAGATTGCTCAGCTGGCAAAAGTGTTCAACAATATGACCGCCCAATTACGCGGGTTGATTGGGTCGCTGGAAGAACAGGTTGCCACCCGCACCGCCGAACTTACCCTCTCGATGGAAGTCGGACAGCGAGCCGCCGCCATTCGCGAAGAGCACAAACTGTTGCCCACTATCACCGAGTTCATCCGCCAGCAATTTAACCTGTATTATGTGCAGGTGTATTATGTGGATGATTTGGGGCAGAACGTTGTTTTGCGCTATGGCACGGGCGAAGTCGGGAAACGGCTGTTGGCGCGACAGCACCACCTGCCGGTGGGCGAAGGGTCAATTGTAGGGCAGGTGGCAGCAACAGAGCAATCCATCGTTGTGCCCGATACCGAAGTGAGTGACATCCATAAACCGAACCCGCTATTGCCTGCCACCCGTTCAGAATTGGCAGTGCCACTCATTGTCGAAGGGCAAGTTATCGGCGTGCTGGATATGCAGGCAGACAAGCCATACACCTTCACCAAAGCGAACCTCACCGTGTTTGAGGCGATGGCAACCCAGTTGGCGCTGTCAATTGACGGTGCGCGTCAGTGGGTGGCAGCGCAAGAAGCACAGCAGCGCGCAGAACGTGCATTGCGTCGCCACATCCGCGAAGTGTGGGCAGAGACTCTGGAAGAGCGGTATCAGTCACGGGAAGGCATTGGGTTTACATACAATCTGTCGGGCATTTTGCCGTTGGAAGAGCAACCGGACAGCGCATCTTCCAACCGGACAATTTCTGCACCGTTAGTGGTGCAAGAACAGCGCATCGGTTCACTTTCGATGGTGCTGGATGACGAACAAAACCTCATCGATGCAGAAGTTATTTTAAGCGCGGTTTCGCAGCAACTTTCTCAGAAAATTGAAAACCTACGACTGTTTGAAGCCACCCAACGCAGCGCATGGCGAGACCAGATTGTTAGCGAAGCCACTTCTGCAATTTGGTCAACGGCGGAAGTGGAAGAGGTAATGAAAGCCGCCGTAGCGGAACTGGGCGAGAAACTCAACGCCTCAGAAGTGGTCATTCGGTTGGGGCGTGATGTGGGTTGGTTGATGTCAGATTTAACAACTGATGACGGTTCGGTGGTGAAAGATGATGAATAATCGTATTGGCGCGAGCATCCGACAACGTTTAATATCAATCAAACAACGCATACAATTTGACACACTCCGAACAAAAATTAACATCAACCGGATGCTGATAACCATTAGTGTTATCATTATGACGGTTGTTATAGCACAACAGTTTCGCAAAATTTCAAATGTGGTTGCCAACTTGAGCACCATTCAATCTGTGGTAGTGTTGGGAAACAAAGCGGGCAACGAAGCCGCGCTGTTAACAGAAACAATCAACCGGGTGGCATTGTCGCAAAACATCAATCAAAAAGATGAAATTGTGGCATTACAAAAACAACTTAAAAGCGATAGGGATACGTTAAAAACCACAGCCTATGCGCCGGAAATCCCAGAGTTTTTGCGAGAAGATGTTTCTGAATTGTTGGTGTTTATTAACTACATGCTGGTTTCGTCAGACATTGGGTTGAAATATATTAACCACCAACAATGGCAGCCTTTCAACCATCGGGCAGAGTCTATCAATAACGTACAACGTTATATTCATCAAACAGTGCAAGATTTTACGGCAGATGTTGATAACTTTTACGTGAGTGAAGTGGAAGTTGTACAATCTCTGAAAAATACAATAATGATCCATATTATAATTCTTGCACTTTTTGTAATAGCCGTCGTATTTGCCGTTACAAGATATATTTTACGAACAGTGGCTCATCCCATTGCCGAACTGACCACTGCCACAACAGAATTTGCCAGCGGGAATTTAAACCGGCGTGTAACCGTTCAAGCCAGCGGTGAGGTGGGTCAGTTGGCGCGCGCATTTAACACGATGACCCGGCGCTTACATAATTTGTTCGACACATTGGAACACCGCATTCAGGAACGAACCCGTGCGCTGGAAGTTAGTATGGAAATCAGTAGTCAGATTACCATGCAGCAAGAAAAACAGTCGCTGTTGGACTATATAACCGAACGAATTCAACACGGGTACAAATTGTATCATACCCATATCTATTTGATTGATACCAAAACCGATGAATTGGTTTTGACTGCCGGCTACGGTGATATGATTGAACAAATGCTTGCCGAAGGACATCGCGTAAAATGGGGAAAGGGTATCATCGGTACGGTAGCCGCCACCAACAAACCGTTTTTAAGCAATAACGTGCTTGAGTTGCTTAATTACGTGCCCCACCCGTTACTGCCGAATACCCGTTCGGAATTGGCAGTTCCACTGCGCGTGGGTAATCGGGTGGTGGGCGTGCTCGATATTCAGAGCGACCAAGAAGAGCGGTTCAAGCCCGAAGATATAACACTGATGCAATCGCTGGCAGACCAAACCGCAGTGGCGCTGCAAAATATCCAACTGCTGGAAGAAATGCGCGAAACGCTGAAGCAGGTAGAACGCCTTAACCAGCGACTGACGCAATCAACATGGGCAGAATTTGGCGACGAAGTGAGCACCACCGGTTTCCGCTATCGCGGTGGGCGACGAGCAACCATCACCCCCGAATCTGATGCCTGGCTGCCGTTGATGGGGTTGGCGGCAAACCGAAAAAAACTTGTGCGCCAACGAACCGAATCCAACGGAAAATACCAGCGCGATGAACTGGCTGTACCGCTAAAATTACGCGGCGAAATCATCGGTTATTTGGGCATCACCCGCGATGAGACTTCTGGCTGGCTAGAGGAAGAGGTGGAAGCGGTGGAAACCGTCGCCACCCAGATTTCGATGGCGCTGGAAAACGCCCGTCTATCGCACGAACAGGAAAAAACCATCGTTCGGTTGCGCGATGTGGACAAACTAAAATCGAATTTCTTGGCTAGTATGAGCCACGAATTGCGCACCCCGCTTAACTCCATCATCGGTTTTGCCGATATTTTATTGCAGGGTATTGATGGCGAATTGAGCGAAAACGCCATCACCGACATTACCGCCATTTACAACAGCGGCAAACACCTGCTGGCGCTCATCAACGATATTTTAGATATGTCTAAAATTGAAGCCGGGCGAATGGAACTGGCAAGAAATGCCATTGAAGTGCCGCAATTGTTTGATGATGTCTCGGCATCGGTATCGTCACTGCTAAAAGATAAACCCGTAGAGTTGCAACAGCACCTTGCGCCAGATTTACCCCCCATTTGGGCTGACCCACTGCGCATCAGTCAGGTACTCATCAATCTGGTCAGTAATGCCATTAAATTCACCGAAGAAGGTTCAGTCACGCTTGGCGCGGAATTGTTTGGCAATAAATTGATGCACATTTATGTCAGCGATACCGGCATCGGTATTCCCAAAGATAAATTCGATTTGGTGTTTGAGCATTTCCGGCAGGTTGATGCCCGCAGCAACCGTAAATATCAGGGAACCGGCATGGGGCTGGCAATTTCAAAACAACTGGTAGAATTGCACGGCGGTGAAATGTGGCTGGATAGTGAAGAAGGAGTCGGCTCCACATTCCATTTCACCGTGCCACTGGCAGAAACCGCCGAAACACCCCAACCCGAACCGGAACCATCTACCGGCGAAACATCCAACTAACATCGAAAAACTATGAGCAAAAAACGCATTTTGTACATTGAAGATAATTTTGAAAACCGACTTTTTGTGCGCCGTGTGCTGGAATCGATGGGTTATGAAATGTTGGAAGCCGAAGACGGGCTGACCGGTATCGAGCGGGCACAGGCGGAACTCCCCGACCTGATTTTGATGGACATCGGTTTGCCCGATATTGACGGGCTGGAAACCACCCGCCGCCTGAAACAACTTCCCGCCGTGGCGCACATTCCGGTGATTGCCCTGACCGCCAACGCCATGAAAGGCGATGCCGAACAGGCATTTGCCGCCGGTTGCGAAGGGTATCTCACCAAACCCATCGGCGTGGCGGCACTACGCACCGAAGTTGAAAAAGCCCTGAAAGAGATGTAACTCACCTTGCGCAGTTTGAGATTTGACAAGTACTTGATATTGCGTTACCGCGAATTTCCCCCTCCCCCTAACCC
>JALVZI010000209.1 GCA_027022125.1 Anaerolineae bacterium
GTCTGCCGTGGCGGCGGGAAAAATCCCGGTCATCACCGGATTCATCGCCGCCACGGCAGACGGCGTGCCGACCACGCTGGGGCGCGGCGGCAGCGATTACAGCGCCACCATCATCGGGCGCGCCATTTCCGCCGATGAAATTTGGATTTGGAGCGATGTGAACGGGGTGATGACCACCGACCCGCGCATCGTGCCCGACGCGCGCACCATTCGCCATCTGTCGTATGTGGAAGTGGGCGAATTGGCATATTTCGGCGCGAAAGTGCTGCACCCGCGCGCCATTCGACCCGCGCGGCAGGCAAATATCCCCGTGCGCATGCTGAACACTTTCGACCCGGCGCATCCCGGCACGCTGATTGACGGCGATATTCGGGCAGACGGGCGCGCGGTGAAAGCCATCACCGCCATTAAAGATATGAGCATCATCACCATCGCCGGCACGGGGATGATGGGCATTCCCGGTGTGGCGGGACGCACGTTCACCGCGGTGGCACGCACCGGAACCAGCGTGCTGATGATTAGTCAGGCATCGTCCGAGCAGTCCATCTGTTTTATGGTGAAGACCGCCGAATCGCCGACGGTGGTCGCCGCGCTGGAAGAGGAATTGGCGCGCGAATTGGAGCGTCGTGATTTGGATGAAATTTCGGTGCAGGATGATACCGTCATTTTGGCGGTGGTCGGTGCGGGGATGAAAGGCACGCCGGGCATCAGCGCCAAAGTGTTCGGCGCGCTGGGACGAGCGTCCATCAATATCATCGCCATCGCGCAGGGTAGCAGCGAGTATAACATTTCGCTGGTGGTGGCGCAGGGCGATGCGAACACCGCCGTGCGGCTCATTCACGATGAATTTGGTATGGGGCGGGCAGTATAAATCTCAATGTGAGCCACTGCAATCCAAGTAATAACTGATGTTACGCAGTCGAAAATTTGACAAAACAAACATTACGATGTGCCGATAACAAATGCCGGTAGCGAATTTCCCCCTGTTGATAATATGGTTAAAAAAGAACGCGGCACGATTGGCGCCGGTGGCGATACTGGTGCTGATAGCCGCTTTTTTTATGTATCGCGCTTTTTCGCTCGGCGACTGGTTCCACGGGGCGATGGCGGCGTTGTATGGCGCGGCGGTGCTGCTGGCGCTGGCGAATCGCCTGCCCGCAAATTGGCGCACCCACGCGCTGAATGTCGGCATCAGTCTGTTTTTTCTCGATTTGGTTTTTGCCCAACTGAATTTGCAGGAAGTGGGTGTGGCGCTGGCAGAAGCCCGCTGGTGGCTGTTATTGCCGTCGCTGGCGGCACTGATGGTGCATCTGGTTTTTCGGATTTGGCGCTGGCAATGGCTGCTCAAACCGATGGGCGATGTGCCGTTTATGCCCGCTTTCCGCGCGGGGATGATTGGCATTGGCGGGAATATGGTGCTGCCCGCCCGCGCCGGTGAGTTTCTGCGGGCGTATGTCATCGGGCGTTCGGTCGGCATTTCAAAAACGAGCGCGTTTGCCACCGTGGTGGTCGAGCGTATTTTTGATGGGCTGACCATGCTGCTCATTTTGGTGGGATTGGTGGTGTTCGGTGTCAGCGACCCGCAATTGCAGAAAATCGGGTTGGTGGGCGCGGCGTTTTATCTGCTGGCGCTGGGGGGAATTGTGCTGTTTCTCACTCGCCGCCACTGGTTCGAATCGCTGGTGGGGCGGCTGTTGCCCGACGCGCTGGCAGAAAAAATTCTGGCGCTGATGGCGGCTTTTGCCGGCGGGCTGGAATCGCTGCGAGACGGGAAACAACTTTTTATGGTGACGGTGCTGTCGCTGGTGACATGGGCGTTCATCCCGCTGTCATTTTATCCTGTGCTGCTGGCGTTCGATTTTCACGCGCCGGTTCCCTTTTTTGCCGCCGTGCTGCTGTTGCCGATGCTCGCTTTCGGATTGACCATTCCCGGTGCGCCGGGCGGGGTCGGATTGTTTGAGGGGGCGGGGTATCTGTCGCTGGCAATCAGTTTTCAGTTGATTGGCTCACCGCTGGTTACAGAAGAACAAAAAGCGGTGGTGGCGGCGTGTGTGGTGCTGGTACACATTTCGCAGGCACTGCCGGAGGCGTTGCTCGGGCTGTGGGCATTTTTCGCAGAGGGTTTGACCGCCGGAGATATTCAGGCGGGCAGCAAAATATAAAAAAGGCGATGGAGCAATCTCCATCGCCTTTTTTATGTGCAGAAAGCCTATGCTTTATTTTTCAACGCTTGCACTTCCACGCGAATTTCTTGCGCTTTGTTTTTCAGTTCCAGCATTGCTTTCCGAACGCGGGTGCCGGCGGCTTTGTTACCTTTTTCGTAGAATTTTTGGAAATCTGTTTCCATTGCTTCTACCATTGCTTTTAATTCTTCAAATCGATTCATTATAACTCTCTCCTCTAAGAATAGTTCAGTGCTCTACCAATCTGCAAAGCAACTTTAATTATAAACAACTTTGTAAAAATGGCGAATGTAACACGTGAAAATGGGCGTTACGGGCGGTTTGGGGACGAGAATTTCGCCCAAACGCCCATCGCATCCGACAAAAAGAGCAGATATTCGCTTTTTGGAATCTCTACCGCGCCGAACCGCGCCAGATGTGGGGTGATGAATTGTGTGTCCAACAGGGTGAAGCCGCCCGCGCGCAACCGTTCTACCAGATGCACCAGCGCCACTTTGCTGGCGTCGCGCTGGCGGCTGAACATACTCTCTCCGGCAAACAGCCCGCGCAGCGCCACCCCATACAACCCACCGACCAACTCGCCGTCGTGCCAACTTTCCACGCTGTGAGCAAACCCCATCCGGTGCAGTTCGGTGTACACTTCGATGAGTTCATCGCTGATCCACGTTTCGTCGCGGGCGGCGCACGCTTCCATCACCGCGCGGAAAGCGGTATCGACCCGAATTTCGAACACGCCGCACCGCACGGTGCGCGCCAGACGTTTTGACACGTGAAATCGCTCGTCCAGCGGGATGATGGCGCGCGGGTCGGGGTCGAACCAGTAGATATTGCCGAACTCGTCCGCCATCGGGAAATATCCCTGCGAATATGCCGATAGCAGCAGTTGCGGGGTCAGTTCCATCGCTATTTCACAGTGATGGTCGCCGCACCCGATGGGTATTCTTCCCAAACGGCGCTGGCGGGGTCATCACAAAAGGCGTAACAAATAGCCAAAAATACCTGATATGTGCCGGGCTGGTCAAAAACCAATCCATCATCGTGGGTGAACGGTGTGCCGGGCAACAGCACATCGGGATTGACCCAACTGGTGTTAAAATGCCCGTTGCTGGCTTTGATGCCCAATTTTCCGAATTGCACGGGTTGGTCGGTGTGGTTGAGCGCGGTGTATGTGAAAAACGCTTTTTCACCCACGGCGAAGGTGGTTTTATCGCGGGCGACCACCTTCCCCGAAACGCCAAACTGCCCGATGGCAGGCTCGGCGGGTGGGGGAACGGGAGTATCGGTG
>JALVZI010000210.1 GCA_027022125.1 Anaerolineae bacterium
ACAATCTCGTATGCCAGCGAGTGCAGGGTGGACACCCGATAGCCGAATCCCGCCAGCAGCCCGCGCTCGCGCACGAAGCCGTCAATGCGCCGCCGGAAGTTGTCCACCGCCGCGTTCACCAGCGTCACAATCAGCACTTCCTGGTCGTCCGCCACACGGGGAATCAACTCGGCAGCCAGATACGACAGAATGTGCGTTTTGCCGCTGCCCGGCACGGCAGACACGCCCAAAAAGCCGCCGGTGTTCACATATTCCAAAATTTTCTGCTGGGAGGGTCTCGGTTGGAAAGGCGGTTTGGGCTGTTCGGTCATTTTTCCTCAAGTAATGTATGCAGGCTTACTTTCAGCGAAGGCGTTTGGTGGTACGCTATTCTACGGAAAGATGAGATTACAACACCAATTTTACCACAAAACATTGAAAGGGGGTGTATCGCATCGTTTCTTTTTTCAAATTCCACAAACTTCAAATTTTAAATCCACACAACAGAAAAGGAGAAAATTCCATGAAACAAAAATTTAGTATTATTTTCGGTTTAATCGCAGTCCTCAGTCTGATGGTAACCCCGCTGGTTGCCGCACAGGGTCCCGCATTCGATGCGACAGCAGCGGAAGAAGAAGGTTACTGGTACTCCCGCTACAATTTGGGAAATCTGGTGATGCGCTCCGGTATGGGCGACACTTTTATGCCTGAAAAAGAAATGATTATGCAGATGGTCAAAATGGTTGATGCCAACCCCGACGACGGCGACACTGCCGTGCCGCCGATGAACGCCGCACTGCTGCGTTCGGTGTATGCCAGCGGCGACCCGCATTACATCACCAAATTCAATCCCGATGATTTCGCCACCCAACGCTGGGACCCGGCATCATTCGATACCACCGTTACCACTCCGGCGATGGCGTGGACGATTGTAAAAGAGGAAGAATGGGCAAAACAATTCCATGTGGACAGCCATTTCGGTACGGCGGATGATAATTTCGGCGCGCAGTGGCGGTTTGCCGGGATGGTGCTGAACGCGGAAGCGAAAATGCAGATTCAGTATGCGCTGCAAAATATGAAAAACGACCAAGGGCTGTTTGCCAACAGTGACGGCACGGTAGATTACACCGGCAACTGGGCAATGCTGATTGCGCTGAGCGATGCCGGTTCGGTAGCCATGATGGATGCTGTGCCGCACAGCAGCACCAATCGCTATTTGGATAACAACGCTTCGATGATGTTCCTGAATGCAGCCGACATGCTGTATGGCGCGCTGGCAAATCGCACCCCCGCCGACACCAACGAACTTTCAGTCGCCATTCAGGGGCTGACATGGTTCGCCGCGCACGCCACCAATGCCGACCAACAAGCGGAAGCCATTGCCAAAATCTCGCAATTCGGCGATATGCTCGCCGGCGGCAGTTACACCACCGCCACCGACCAATCCGCCGCCATTCGCGGGCTGGTAGAGGCATACCGCATCAGTGGCGACAGCAAATATATGGATGCCGCCGCCAGTAATTTCGGCGCGCTTTCCGCCAGTTTTGACGGCAATGTTTTCAGCACGCAAACCAGTTACACCATCGACAATATCGGCACCATTTTCGGTGCGCTGAACAGTTTGAAAATTTTCGGCGGCAGTGCCGTTGACCAAAACGCCGTGGAAGACATTTTCACCAAATTTTACGAAAGTGCGGTGAACAAAAGCGGTCTGCAAATGTCCGCACCGCCCATCCCCATTGCCAAAGGGAAATTCGAGCAGGATGAACCGCCCATTTTCTACAGTTACCCCGGTATGCCCGCGCCTCCGATGGCAGGTGGCGAGTTTGGTGTTGCCCCGGTATTCGCCAACGAAGTTAAATTCGATGGCGGCAACTGGAGTGTGACCAACGCCCGTTTCGATACTGCCGGCGCAATGCACACCTCCAACGAGTTCATCTGGTTCCACAACGATGAAGTTGACGGCTTCCCCGTCATCAAAGAAAACGCAATGATGGGCAACGCGATGGCTGCACCTGCGGCACTGCCCGTCACCGGCGGCGAAACCTCGTCTCCGCTGAACCTGTCTCTGCTGCTGGTCATTGCCGGTGTGGCATTGATTGGCGGCGGTATGCTGGTCAAACAAACCTTCGGCTCGAAAGGATAAACGATGCGTCTCACTCTCCGCCGTCCGCAGCGATGGTCATTGATATGGCTGACTGTGCTGGTGGTTGGATTGAGCGTGATACTCGCCGGGTGTGGCGGTTCTGCCGCCACCCCGGTGGCGCAGGCAGCGACGGCAACAGCCGTTCCGCCCACCGACACCCCCGTGCCACCGACAAACACGTCCATCCCCCCCACAAACACACCCGCACCAACCAATACACCTGTTCCCACTGACACAGCCACGCCCACCCCGACAGCCACCGCAGAAACGGCAAGCGATGTGCCCAGTTTTGCGGCAGACATCCAGCCGATTTTGAATCAGCGGTGCGTCAAATGTCATTTTGGGGATAACCCGCCCCGCGGGTTGAATCTGGAATCGTATGACGGGTTCATCGCCGGTAGCACATACCGCCCGGTGATTGAACCGGGAAACCCCGCCGAAAGTCAGGTCATCAAACGCATCACCGGCGAAAGTACGCCACGTATGCCTTTCGGTGGACCCCCGTTTTTGGATGACGACCAAATCGCACTGTTCATCGCGTGGATTGAAGCCGGCGCACCTAATAATTAACCACATCCGTAGGGGCGACTCGCGAGTCGCCCCTACAAATTTTTCACCATTTCCCCCAGTCTTTCCCACCATGCGTCATCATCCGGCACGCGGAAAAGATGCGTTTCGCCCGGCGCATCCGATGCGCCCAGCCCCGCCGCCAGCGGCACGGTGCGCGGGTCGGCTGCCAGCAGGTGCGCCACCGCCGATTCCAGTCGCCGCGGCGAGCGGATGACCAGCACGCGGTCAATTTCCGCCGCCGGGTTATCCAGCAGAAAATCAATGTGCCAGTGCAATTTTTTCCCCTGCGGGGGGACGAGATTGCCCGCGCCCAATCCCGCCGCCGAAAACGCCGCCAACATTTCCGCGCGCAGGGTATGGGGCGGCTTTCCGGCGGAACGGGTGGCGTGCCGCAGCAGTCGCCGCGCCAGCGATGCCGCCCCCTTTTCCGCCAGCGCCGAGCCGACATACAGCAGCGTGCCGCGCGACACGGCGACGGGTTCGCCGCCGCGAAACCGCCCAAACACCACCGCCAGCGGGCGCGAAACGGCTATCCGCAAAAGGTAAGTTCCCCCCTGAGGGTTAGTTTGGTGTTCAAGGTTCAAGGTTTCGGGTTTCGGGTTCAAAGTTCAGGGTTGCAGAGTTGCAGTCAGTCCCAAGTTTCATGTCCAAAGTCCAAAGTCACGTTTCAGAGTGGCAGGGTTGCAGGGTGGCAGGGTTGCAATTGACACGCAATACGAAATACGCAATACGCATCACGCATCACGCATCACGTTTCACTCATCACGTCTCA
>JALVZI010000211.1 GCA_027022125.1 Anaerolineae bacterium
CGTTTGAAATTAGCAGCGACGGTTTTTTCGCTATTAATAAACTTGAAAACGGCAAATGGGTTCCGCTGACCAAGTGGCAATCATCACCGGTGATAAAAACCGGTTTCGACAGCAACACGGTTGAAGTGGAAGGAATCGGCAATCAATATACCTTTTTTGTCAACGGCGTGCAGGTTGAAACCCTGGTCGATGACACATTCTCCGGCGGCAGTATCGGCGTGATTGCTTCCAGTTATTCTGAACCGAATGTGAAAATAGAATTTGATGATGCACTGGTGCGCGTGCCGGGCGGCGAACATCAAATTGCTGTCGCACCGCCGGTTGACCAAACCGGCACCACGGTTGTTTTGCAGGATGATTTTTCCACAATTGATGAAAAGTGGAATTTGGAAAGTAGCGACGCGGTCAAACGGGGTATCTCTGATGGCGAGTTTTTCTTGCAGATAAACGACATCAACACCGATGGTTGGTCAACATATCCGCTGTCGCTGGAAGATGTGAGTGTTACGGTAGATGCACGCAAAACTGCCGGACCCGATGTGAACGATTACGGGGTGATGTGCCGCTATCAAGACCCGGATAACTACTATTTTCTGCAATTGGGCAGCGATGGCACGTATGCCATTTCTCGCTATTTGAATGGCGAGTTTACGGCGCTGGTGGATTGGACATCATCTCCGGCGGTGAAAACCGGCAGCGAAACGAACCATATCCGCGCCACGTGTGTGGGCAATTTGCTCAGTTTGTATGTTAACGATGAATTGCTGACCACGGTAGAAGATGATGCGCTGACCGCCGGGAAAATCGCGCTGGCGGCGGGTACGTATGATGACCCCGGCGTGCAGGTCAATTTCGATAATCTGGTGGTGCGCACGCCGACATCGGAAGCGCCATCCACCGGTGAACTGCTGATGTTTGAAGACTTTTCCGACAATTCTGCCGAGTGGGCGGAGGGAAATGAAGAAAACGGCTCGCTGGCGGTGCAGGATGGCGAATATTATATCCGCGTAAAAATTGCCAATTATTTGTATTGGGGGCGCGCCGGCGGCGATTGGGGGAATGTGAATATAGATGTGGATACCCGCGGCGTGGATGGCACAGATGACAACGAATTTGGGGTGATGTGCCGCTATCAGGATAGCGACAATTATTACCAGTTTGGCATCAGCGGCGACGGCTACTACCGGTTGGCATCGTGGGTTAACGGCGAATTTAACGAGTTGGTGCAATGGGATACCAGCGCCAGCATCAAACAAGGCAAAACCACCAACCATCTCACCGTTATTTGCGATGGTTCCACGCTGGAAATGCGGGTGAACGGCAACACGCTGTTTTCTGTATCGGATGATGCACTGCCGCAAAGTGGCGATGTGGCACTGTATGTCGGTACTTTTGGTACGCCGGATACTACCGTCGCTTTCGACAATCTGAATATCACCCGCCCATGACGGTTATGGTATTATGGGTCTCTCCCTGCCGATTTCACCCTTCGATATGCCCTACGGGCTACTCAGGATGAAATCGGCAGGGGAAAACGCCCTGCGATACGCGGTTTGCCCCACAAATGGTACTCAGAATGCGTTTTCCCCATTGAATACGAAACGTCAACACACTCCAACCACAAATTTTCACAGATCGCACAGATTTCAAATGTCATACCGGAATTTCCCGCAGGGAAATATCCGGTATCCAGAATAAAACGATAGATTCCCGCTTTCGCGCGAGTGACATTCAAAAAGTTGCCGATGATTTCTGTAATTTTGGCACACTCTTCAAAAGTTTCATTTAGTGCAATTAGACGCGGGGCTATCGTTTAACGTTGCCCCGTATCTTTTCGAAAATTTCTGCGTCTGTATAAATAAGGAACAACACCAATGCCGAAGGTTCAGCGTGATACCGATATGGTAGAAATCATAGCCGCCGCCCGAAGATATGAGCACTGGGCTTTTGAAGAATTGTATAACCGTTATGCCGATAAACTCTTTCGCTTTTTGCTTTTGCGTGTCGGCAGCCGGACGGAAGCCGAAGATTTGGTGGCAATGGCGTTCGAGCGGGTTTTGCAGCGAATTGACACTTTTAAAGGGAAATCGGTTGCATCATTTTCCGCGTGGATTTATCAGGTGGCGCGAAATTTGCTGATTGACCACTATCGCCGCAAGCAGAAAATGGAAACCAGCCCGCTGGAAAATCATCGCGGCACAATGGCAGATAAATCGCCTGGTCCCGCAAAGCGGGTCGAAGCCACAGAATCTGCCCAATCGCTGTACGATGCAATTTCCACTCTAACACCCGTGCAGCAGCAGGTGGTGGCGCTGAAATTTTTCGAGGGTATGAGCAATGCCGAAATTGCGGCAGTGGTGGGAAAAAGTGAAGGCGCAGTAAAATCACTCCAACATCGAGCGTTAACATCTCTGGCAAAGATTATGTCGGCTGAGGAGAAATCGTGAATATAGACCAAGTTTTAGACGAATGTTTGCAGGCAATGAAAGATGACGGCGCATCGGTGGAAGAATGTTTGCAGCGTTATCCCGAATTTGCCGAAGAGTTAAAACCATTATTGATGATGGCGCAAACGTTATACAAAACGCCCGCACCGAAAATGGGCGCGGAGGCATTTGTGGCGGGGCGACAGATTTTCCGCGATAAAGTGACCGCTTTTGAGCCACCGCGCCAAAAACGGGGACTGCCTCGCTGGTATCGCACGGCGTGGACGGCGGCAGCGCTGGTGCTGATGGTAACTGTGCTGGTCATCGGGCAGGGGTGGTTGCCGAAAACGCTGCGGAATACCGCTTCGCCCGCCACCGGCGGCGCACCCACTTCGACAAAAACGCTGTCCCCCACGGCGAGTGCCACCGCTACCGAGCCGATTCCGTCCCCCACTGCGGCAGACATCTTCGTTTCGCCGGTATCCACACCCACCGGCACGCCGACACTCACGCCCACTGCGTTCCCCACGCTGACAGCCACGGCGGTGATAGTCACGCCGGTTGTCTCTCCGAGCGCAACCGATTTGCCAACAGAAACGGTCGAACCGGAACCGACCCACACACCGGGTGCGGAGGACACGCTCGAACCGACGCACACGCCGGAAATGGACGATACGCCCGAACCGACACATACGCCGGAAATGGACGATACACCGGAGCCAACCGACACGCCGGAAATTGAAAACACTCCGGCGCCGACCGACACCCCGGAAATCGAGAATACGCCGGAACCGACCGAAACGCCGGAAATCGAAGATACACCCGAACCAACCGAAACACCTGATATGGAAGAGACACCAGAGCCACCAGAGCCGGAAGAAACACCTGACCCGGAAGAACCCCCTGATAATGATTGAACTGGTTGAAACTTTTTGTGTAACTGCATTTAAGCCACGAATTTTCACAAATTTCACGGATTTTTAATGTCATTCCGGAATTTCCCGCAGGGAAATATCCGGAATCCATAGCGAAACATCGTG
>JALVZI010000212.1 GCA_027022125.1 Anaerolineae bacterium
GGGAAATATCCGGAATCCATAGCGAAACATCGTGGATTCCCGCTTTCGCGGGAATGACATCATAAAAATTACCGATGATTTTTGTAATTTTGACACACTTTTCAAAAGTTTCATTTAGTTCTTTAAGGAAAAATCAGTGAAATTCGTGAAAATTCGTGGCTAAATTTTTGTTCGTTGGGCAAAATGCGTAAGTCCTAAATTTTTTAAATTCTCCGCGTCTCTGTGCCTCTGTGGTGAAAATTTTCAGATGAACCATTACAGGCGGCATAATCCTACTTTTTAGATTGGATGATGCAGTAGGGGCGGCTCGCGAGCCGCCCCTATGGATTTTGGCGTGAGTCGACCGCTTTTTTCGGCTTCATAGGGGCACGCTGCAGCGTGCCCCTACGTTTTTTTGCCGATTTCATCCTGAGTAGCCCGCAGGATGAAATCGGCAAAATATCACAACCAGTCTATTTTTCAACAGCGAAATTATCTTGAATGTACCGTGCCACCCGTCGCGATGACAGCACACCGGTCGGTTTTCCGTCATCATCCACCAGCAAAATGTGGCGGAATTTGTGGATGGACATCAGGTGGATTGCGTCTGCCAAAATGTCATCCGGGGTGAGTGTGGTCACGTTGGTGGTCATATATTCTTTCACCGGGGTTGCATCCAAATCAATTTTGTTGCCGACAATTTTTCGCAGCACGTCCCCTTCGGTGAATACGCCGCTGAGTTTGCCGCTGTCGTCAACCAGCGCCAGCAACCCGACATCCAAATCTTGCAATTTTTTGATGGCTTCTGCCAGCGAGATATTCTCGGAGGCGATGAGCGGTTTCCGGGGGTTCAGGGTAGACAAGGTTTCGGTGGGCGAGAAATACGGCTCAGAACTCGCTTCGCCGCGGAACATAACGCCCACATATTCCTCATCTACCCCACCGGGAGGGACTGTGCCGCGCCCTCCTTGCCCGTTGTCACCGGCGCCGTCATCTTCCACTGTCCAAGTATCGGCTTGGAAGTAAAGTTTCTTCAAATCGCCTTTGCCTTTTTGCTCAATGGCGAGGTCAATCTGTTCCAAAACTTCTTCTTCATATACCGGCTCATCCACACAGCGGAAAACACCCATCGGTTCCGGCATACCGCGCTCGTGGCGCATTTGGCTCAAGAAGTACGACAGGCTGCCGTCGGGCATATCTTCGTGATGCACCATCAGTTCGCTTTCGTCCACTTCATCCAGCGACACAACTTCGGGATGAATGCCGTCGAAACGGATGCCTTTATCTTTGTTTTTGCCGAAAATGAGCGGTTTGTTGTCTTCCAAATACACGATATTTTCGTGTTTGGTTTTGGGGTTGGTGGCATAATCCCACGCGCCATCATTGAAGATGAGACAATTTTGGTACACTTCGATGAACGATGTGCCTTTGTGCAGCGCGGCGCGGCGGAACATTTCTGCCATATGTTTCACGTCGGCGGCAGCGGTGCGGGCGATAAACGTTGCGCCGACACCCACGGCAACGGCGGTGGGGTTAAACGCCGGGTCGATGGAACCCATCGGCGAGGATTTTGTTTTTGTGCCGGGCAGAGTGGTGGGCGAATATTGCCCTTTGGTCAGCCCGTAAATGCGGTTGTTGAACAGAATGATGTTCAGGTTTACATTGCGCCGCAGGGTATGAATGAGATGGTTGCCGCCGATGGACAAACCGTCGCCGTCACCGGTGATGACCCACACTTGCAGGTCGGGGTTGGTGATTTTCAAACCGGATGCCAGCGTCGGCGCGCGCCCGTGAATGCCGTGGATGCCGTAAGTGTCCATATAATACGGAAAACGGCTGGAACATCCGATGCCGGAAATGAAAACGATATTTTCTTTGGGCACGCCCAGTTCGGGCAAAACACGCTGCATCTGTGCCAGGATGGCGTAGTCGCCACAGCCCGGACACCAGCGCACCATTTGGTCAGATACAAAATCTTTTCTTGTTAGTTTTAAGGTTACTTCTGTCATTTTTCGCTCCAAACTCGTTAGCTTTCAGCCAGCAGAGAGTTGATTTTTTCGTAAACTTCTTTGATGGTGAAGGGGCGTCCGGTAACTTTATTCTGCTGAATGAATTCGTGGGTTCCATACCGTGCGCGGAGCAGCACGACCAATTGCCCCATATTCATTTCGGGAACCAGAATGCGTTCAAACCGATTCAGGATGTTGCCCAGATTGCGCGGGAAGGGGTTGATGTACCGGATGTGCGCGTGCGAAACATTTTTGCCTTCGGCGCGAGCGGCTTGCACGGCAGAGCGGGTTGCACCAAAAGTGCTGCCCCAACTGACCACCAGCAAATCGCCTTCGTTATCGCCGAAAATTTCTTGCTCCGGCAGCCAATCTGCCAACCGGGCGACTTTTTCGGCGCGTTCGTTGGTCATCTGCTGATTGTCTTTCGGGTCGTAAGACACGTTGCCGGTTTCCGGCTGTTTGGCAAGCCCGCCGATGCGGTGTTCCAGCCCGGGTGTGCCGGGAATTGCCCACGGACGCGCCATCGTTTCCGGGTCGCGTTTGTAGGGCAGGAATTTGCCGTTTTCGCCATTCGGTTCGGTGGGGTGATGGATTTCAATCGGTTCGATGGTGTCCGGGTCGGGGATGCGCCACGGTTCTGCGCCGTTGCCCAAATAGCCATCGGACAGCATAATGACGGGGGTCATTGCCCGCACGGCGATGCGGCAGGCTTCAATGGCGGTGTCAAAACAATCGGCGGAACTTTGCGCGGCGATGACGGGAACGGGACTTTCGCCGTTGCGCCCGTACATGGCTTGCAGCAGGTCCGATTGTTCGGTTTTGGTCGGCATACCGGTGCTGGGACCACCGCGCTGCACGTTGACGATGACGATGGGCAATTCCAGCATCAGGGCGAGGTTGGCGGCTTCGGTTTTCAGTGCCAGCCCGGGACCGCTGGTGCCGGTAACTGCCAGCGCGCCGCCGAATGATGCGCCGATGGTCGAGCCGATACCGGCGATTTCATCTTCGGCTTGGAAGGTGCGCACATCGAAATTTTTGTAGGTGGAAAGATAGTGCAAAATGTCGCTGGCGGGGGTGATGGGGTATGTGCCGTAAAAAAGCGGTTTTCCCGCTTTTTGGGCGGCTGTTACCAACCCCAGCGCGGTGGCTTCGTTACCGGTAATGCGGCGGTATGTGCCCGGTTCCAAATGGGCGCGTTTAATGCGGTAACGCACTTGGAAGGCTTCGGTATTTTCGCCGAAATGATACCCGGCGAGCAGTGCGGTTTTGTTCGCTTTGGCGACTGCCGGTTTGCGGGCGAATTTCTGTTCAATCCATTTGATGGAGGTTTCGAGATTGCGGTCGTAAATCCAGAAGGTTAAACCGAGTGCGAAAAAGTTTTGGCTGCGGTCTTTTTCTTTGTTGGTCAGTCCTTCGATGTCTTTCAGGGCTTCGCGGTTCATTGAAGTGAGAGGCACTTTATGAACTTTGTATCCTTCCAGCGAGCCATCTTCCAGCGGGTTGCTTTCGTATCCGGCTTTGGCGAGATTGTTTTTGGTGAAAGCATCGGTATTGACGATGATGGTGCCGCCGGGAACCAAATCGGGGAGAGCGGCTTTCAGCGCGGCGGGGTTCATTGCCACCAGCACGTGCGGGGCATCGCCGGGGGTAAGGATGTGTTTGCTGGCAAAATTTACCTGAAAGCCGCTAACACCTGCCAATGTGCCTGCCGGGGCGCGAATTTCGCTGGGGTAGTCGGGGAATGTGCTGATGTCATTCCCCAACACGGCGGACGTGTTGCTGAACTGCGTGCCGGTTAACTGCATCCCGTCGCCTGAGTCACCGGCGAAACGGATGACAACGGAATCGACGTCTTTATAAATAGGCTTTGTTTCTGACATTTTTCACCTCTATAATTAACCGCCAACCCGGCTGTCTGAAATTTGGTTCGGGTTTGGCGGTAGGTTGTACACTGCTTCGGGGAATTGGTCGGCGTAGAATTTGATAAGTGCGTAATGTGTCAGGTTTCCAACCACGTTTCCTTTGGCATCCAGCACGGGAACGTTTCGGAAACGCTGTTCATTCATTTGCACCAGAGCCTTTTCGGCGGCGTCTTCTTCCGTTACGGTAAACGGGTCGGTGGTCATCACCGTGTCCACCGGTTTGTCCCACACATCGGGCGATAAAACCACCTTGTGTAGCACATCGCGGTCGGTAAAAATGCCGACCAGTTTTCCATTCTGCGTCACTAGCGCACAATTGTGATGCTCAGCGCGCAGTTTGTTGACCGTGTCGGCTACGGTGGTTCCGCTTTCAACCATCGAAAACTGCGACAGGTCAAGATGCTTCACGCGCTCGTGTTGCAAATCATATTTATGTCCCATTTTGCCTCCTTAAATTAAAAATGTGCGGCGATTATGTGCTGTGCCCCACAAAAATGTTTATTTTGACAGGACCACACTGTACCTGCACCTACCTTCTGTAACTAAACAGAAGCATTGTACAACCCCTGTTTGACAATTGCAAAAATCCGAATAAAGTTTTGAAATGGTTCTGAACATTGCCGCTCGCATAAAAGAATATGCCCGCACTTTGGGCTTCACTGCCGCAGCGATTGTCCCCGCCCGCCCCGGCGAACACAGCCGCTATTATGCCGAATGGATTGCCGCCGGATACCACGCCGAAATGGGCTATCTCGCCCGCCCCGACGCCATCGCCCGCCGCGCCGATTTATCGCGCACCGTGCCGAACGCGCAATCGGTGGTGGTGGTTGCCGCCAATTACCATACCCGCCACCTGCCGCCGGAAATTCTCAACGACCCGTCGCGCGGTATCATCGCCGGTTATGCGTGGAATCTCGATTACCATGACCTGCTCACGCCAAAATTGCGCCAACTGCAAGCGTGGATTGCCGCGCAGATGGATGTGCCGGTCAATGGGCGGGCATACACCGACACCGGTCCCGTGCTGGAACGCGAACTCGCGGCGCGCGGCGGATTGGGGTTCATCGGCAAAAATACCTGTCTCATCAGCCCCGCGCTGGGGTCGTACCTTTTTCTGGGCGAAATCATTCTCGATGTGCCGCTGCCCTTTGATAACCCGTCCCCGCGCGGCACGTGCGGCAAATGCACCCGCTGTTTGGATGCCTGCCCCACCGATGCGCTGATTGCGCCATACCGGCTTAACAGCAATTTGTGCATTTCATATCTGACCATCGAACTGAAAGGCGAAATTCCGCCCGATTTGCGCCCGAAAATCGGCAATCGCATTTTTGGCTGCGACATCTGTCAGGAAGTGTGCCCGTACAACCGGCGATTCGCCATTCCCACCGATGAACCGGCGTTTCACGCCGCGCTCGACCGGATGGCGCCGCCACTGCTCGATTTGATTGCGTTGGATGATGAAAGGTTTCGGAAACGGTTTAAAGGAAGTCCCATCAAGCGGACAAAACGACGGGGGTTACTGCGAAATGTCGCGGTGGCGCTGGGAAATTGGGGCAGTCCGCAGGCGATTCCCGCGCTGGAGAAAGCCATCCACGACCCGGAGCCGCTCATCCGCACCCACGCCGAATGGGCGCTGGCGCAGATTCGCAAATGAGCGAATGCTCAACGCTCAAATCATAAACCGCAGGCGCGCCATAAAATCGCCGACATCTTTTAATTTTCGAGCGCTGGTTTCATCGCCCCGATTGCGATATTCTTCCACCATATTGTCCAATTCCGCAAAAAATACACCATCGCACCACATCACATTATCGGAAATAATTTTGTGCAGTTCATCGCCGTTTTTGGCGTTGATGATTTTTCGCAGTAAATCCTGCGCATATTGAACGGTCATCGGGGGAGTGCTAGCCATAAAAACCTCTATTAGGATAGCGAATATTCGTCATTCGCTATTCGTCATTCGTAATTTGTATGACTCTACCACAAACGGACGGGAACGCGAAATGGGGGAAAAATTATGGTAGTGGCTCAAATTGACTGACGGACGAAATTATACCACGCACTTTTTCCACAAAAACCATAATTGTCATTCCCGCGAAAGCGGGAATCCATTATGCTCCGCGATGGATTCCGGATATTTCCCTGCGGGAAATTCCGGAATGACATTTAAAATCCGTGAAATTTGTGAAAATTCGTGGCTGAATTTCAGTCACACAAAAAGTTTCAACAAGTTCATAGCATCGCGGCGGATTTTCGGTGGGAGTAATGGTAGATTGTCCACAGAACGAACACCACCACACTGACGACGGCGCACCAAAATGCAATTTCGCGGGCGGTAAACCCCTGCCGGTCGAGCGCATATCCGCCCCACAGGGTTGATGTCCCCGAAGCCAGCGTGACTGCCGCCAAATCGAAAGCAAACACCCGCCCCCGAAACTCGCTCGGCACGCGCATTTGCAGCAGCGCCGACGAATACACCCACCCGATGCCGCTGCCGCTGGTTTGGATGATGGTTGCCAGCAGCAGTATCCACAGGGTGGGCGACCATGCCACACCGAAAAACCCGACCACACTCAGCGCGAAAGCGGCAGTGATACCCCAGCGCATCGCGGTTTCGCGCTCGCCGGTGAATTTCTGTGCCAGCAGCGGTGCCAGCCCCGTGCCGATGCCGATGACGGTGTAAATGATGCCCAACGTGCCGGATGTGCCGTGTCCCACCGGAAAGATTTTTTCGGCAAATTCCACCCGCGAAATATCAATTGCGCCGTAACTGATTGCCCCGCCCGCTTTCACCAGTGTCAGCGCCAGCGTGTGCGGGCGATGCCACAGATAGCGCAGCCCGTCAATATAACTGCGAAAACCGTTTTGCGTCACCGTGACCGGGAAATTTTCGCGCGGGGGATGCAGATGCCACACGCACCATGCCGACAGCGCAAACGTGAGCGAATCGATGATGAAAGCGGCGGAAACGCCCAGTGTTGCCGTCGCCAGCCCGCCGAGCGCCGCACCCACCGCCAGCATCGTGCTCCACGTGGTGCTGTCCAGCGCGTTGGCAGTCACCAAATCTTCGCGCGGCACAATGGCAGGCATCAGCGCCGCGCGCGCCGGTTCAAAAAACGCGCTGATGCTCAATTGCAGCAGAATCAATCCGTACAGCAGCCACAAATCGCTTTCCGAGCGCACCAGCAGAAAACCGAGCACCACCATCATCCGCAGCAAATCGCTGACGATGAGAATTTTCTTGCGGTCGAAACGGTCGGCAACCACACCGACGACGGGACCCAGCAAAAATGGCGGCAGCAATCGCGCCAAAAAAATACCGCTGATTGCCAACCCCGAATCGGAGAGTTGGGCAACCAGCGTGGTGGTGGCAATCAGGTTAAACCAATCGCCCGTCAGGCTGATGACCTGACTGAACCACAGCCAGCGGTATTGGCGATTGCCGGTCAGTAATCGAATGTAGGGAGCGATGAGCGGCAGATTCATTTCCCGTTGCGTTTATCGGGCAGATAGGCGAAATAACTTTGTTTGTCATTCCCCAGTTTGAAAAAGCCCTGCCGCTCGCCTTCTTCCATCAATTGTTTAAATTGGTTGAACCCGTACACCGACTCATCGAACCCGCCGTACTTTTGGGTGAGCGCTTCTTTTATCACCGACAGATAGACGTGTTTCTGTTTCAATTTGCCGATGAGCCGCACGATTTCCAGATAGAGTTGGTCAACCGAATCGGGCAGTTCGGTATTGGCGACCGTGCCTTTATCCTGCGGCAGCGTCAGCCAATCGCGCAGACCGGCGGTGTTCAGCACAAAATACCCTTTCGCTTCACCGGCTTCAATCATCTCTTTGAATTTCTCGTAGCCATAATCGCGCTGGTCGAAATGCCCGCCGTAAGCGCGAATCAACTTTTGTTTGACGTTGGTCAGCAGCAGGGGCGAACCTTCTTGCTGTTTCAGCAGCGAAACTATCTTTTGGAAAACTTCATCGAGTTTTTTGCCGTTTTTTACTTTTGACACGCGCGGTTTCGGTGCGGAAGAACTGGGGTTCACATCTTGGTCGTAAATCAGCAGCGTGTCCACCAAATCGCCCAAACGGCTGGAAGCGTTGTTCGATTGGGCGATGACCACCACTTTTTTCCCCAGCGGGCGCAGCGCAGAAACCACGTGAATAAAATCGCCGTCGCCGGTGACCAAAATGAACACGCCGATATTGGGGTGTTTGTATGCAAAATCAATGCAATCGGTGGCGAGTTTCACATCCACATTGTTTTTAAAACCGGCGGGCACATACACCGGCTCGAAACCGATTTTGTACAGCACCAGCGAATCTTGCTGAAAGCGCGCTTCGCGCCAATCGGCGTAAGCCTTCGCCAGCACCAGCCGCCCGTAGCCTTCCGCCACTTCGCGCAGCGCAGAAATATTTGCTTTGCCGCGAATGAATCCGTGCATATTTTCCCAGTCGATGAACATTGCCACATCAACGGGTTGAGTTTGTTCTTCGTGAGTATCCATAAATATCCTTTGTGAGTTTGTGAATGGGCAAGTTACGAATAGCGAGTTACGAATAGCGAGTTACGAATGGACGATTCAGCGACTTGGCGAAACTCTATCTCTATCTCTATCACATTATAGCCCGTACCGCACAATTACCGCAAAAAACAAATTTGACACAGCCCTGTCTCTGTGATATGATTGCCGCAATCTTTTGCCAAGATAAGATTTATGCAACCGTTATCCGCAACACGCCAACATCATACCATTGAAAATACTGCCGCTTTTGCCGGTCAATTTGCGTTCGCCATTGAGTTGGGGAATGCTTTTTATTTTAGCGGCTATTATTTTTGGCGAACCCGTGGGGCGCGGAAGACTAATCTTGCATAATTTGTGCAATGGTCATCACAAGCGTCCCATACATCGGGACGCTTTTTTGTTGGAAATTTTTAACCGGAAAGGAAACCAATTATGCCATTGATGTGTCGAGGGGTGCGCGGTGCTACCACCGTGGAAAATAACACCGCCGCCGAAATTTTACACGCCACCGAAGAACTTTTGCGACAGATGGTTGATGCCAACGGCATCGAACCGGAGGATGTGGCGAGTGTGTTTTTTACCACCACCCCCGATTTGAACGCGGAATATCCCGCGCTTGCCGCCCGCAAACTCGGCTGGACGGATAGCGCGCTGTTGTGCGGGCACGAAATGAACGTGCCGCACGGTTTACCGAAGTGCATTCGCATTTTGTGCCACTGGAACACCACCAAATCGGCGGCGGAAATTCGGCACATTTACATCAAAGGGGCAGCCCATTTGCGCCCCGACCGTGCCGCTGTGATGGAACTGTTTAAAAAAGTAGAAGCCGGTGCATAAATGTGGAGCAGGGAGCAAGAAGTAAGGAGCAGGGGAAAACGCATCCTGAGTAGCGGTTCGCACAGCGAACAGCGTATCGAAGGGCGTTTTTCCCGTCTCTTCTGAGAAGTTACCCCTCACGCATCACGCATTACGTTTCACGCATAATGAACCATGCCCATAAATCCAAAGGAGAAAAAGGATGAAAACCCCCATTTCCGTGCAACCATTGATGGCAACCCACCACCCCCGCGAGGCAAAAACCGCACCCTCACACTTTACGGAGAACCACTGGTCACGCACCTAACCTTATTTTCAAACAAACCCCGCTTGCCGCGTTTTTAGACGCAGGAAAGGAGATTTCTGCTGTGATTGTAATTATGAAAATGAATGCCGGAGACGAACAGGTTGCCGCCGTGCAATCGTACATCGAAAACCACGGGCTGCAAACCCATCTTTCAACCGGCGCCGAACGCACTATCATTGGGGTCATCGGCGATAAAACCGCCATCACCGATGGCAATATTTTGCGCCTGCCCGGCGTCGAACGCATTATGCCCGTCAGCCGCCCCTTCAAACTTGCCAGCCGAGACTTCCACCCGGAAGATACCATCGTCAACATTAACGGTGTGCAGGTTGGAACCGAGCAACTTACCGTTATCGCCGGTCCCTGTTCGGTGGAAAACCGCGACCAGTTGCTAACGGTTGCCAAAGCGGTAAAAGAAGCCGGTGCGCACATGCTGCGCGGCGGCGCGTTCAAACCGCGCACATCACCGTACAGTTTTCAGGGTTTGGGTGAAGAAGGCTTGAAAATTTTGGCAGAAGCCCGCGAAGAAACCGGTTTGCCCATCGTCACGGAAGTGATGTCGCCGGAAGATTTGCCGGTGGTGGAAAAATACGCCGACGTGCTGCAAATCGGTGCGCGAAATATGCAGAATTACGCTCTGCTGAAAGCCGTCGGACGGTCGCCGAAAGCCGTGCTGCTGAAACGCGGACTGATGAGCACCATCGAAGAATTGCTGATGAGCGCCGAGTACATTTTGGCAAACGGCAACGACCGGGTGATGCTCTGCGAGCGCGGCATTCGCACCTTTGAAACCTACACCCGCAACACGCTCGACATTAATGCCGTGCCCGTGCTGCAAGAGTTAACCCATCTGCCCGTGCTGGTTGACCCCAGCCACGCCACCGGCAAATGGAGTTTGGTGCAGGCGGCGAGTATGGCGGGGGTTGCCGCCGGTGCGGACGGACTCATCATTGAAGTGCATAACCAGCCGGAAATTGCCATGTCCGATGGCGCGCAATCGCTCAAACCCCGTCGGTTCGATGAGTTGATGCACCAACTGGCGCGAATCGCAACCGCAGTTGACCGGACGCTTTAAAAATGGACGACCCTGACTTTACGCCTTTACGGTCATTACAGATAACCATTGTCGGATTGGGATTAATGGGCGGTTCGCTGGCGATGCGGTTGAAACGCGACCGCACCGTGCGGCGAGTAACAGCGCTGGTGCGCCGCGCGGAAAGCGTCGCCGAGGCGGAGCGGCTGGGCGCGGTGGATTTCGCCGTCACCGACCCGCAAACCGCGCTGGCAGATGCCGATGTGGTGGTTTTTTCCACCCCGGTGCGGGTGCTCACCGAGCAGTTGCGCCGGTTTGCCCCCTTTTTCAAAACGGGCGCAATCGTCACCGATGTGGGCAGCACCAAACGCCAAATTATGGCGGAACTGAACGCCCTGCCGCCGCGCGTCCATCCGGTCGGTTCGCACCCGATGTGCGGCAAAGAAATATCGGGGCTGGCGGCTGCCGACCCGCAACTGTATGACGGCGCAACGTG